>JAOXRY010000078.1 GCA_025800305.1 Campylobacterales bacterium
CAGGCGGGTTAAGTGCCGCTGTGGCTTGGTTTGCAACCAAGAACTACCACACAAAAAGATACGACTTTTTTCTAAAGAGCTCCAAAGCAAAAGCTAAAGCAATCGAATCAGAAGCTAAGAAAATCTTAGCAGACGCAAAAAAAACAGTTAGAGACCAAGAGAACGAACTAAAAAAAGAATTTGAAATTGAGAGCAGAAGACTTAAAAAAGAGTACAATCAAAAACTTTCAAATATAGAGCATAAAGAAGAGAAATTAGAAGCTCACTACGCAGGTGAAAAAAAGCACATCGATGCTTTGAAAAAAGAGAACAAGTCTAAAGAATCAAAATTAAACAAAGAGAAATCAAAACTTCAAAATCTTGTAAAAGCTTATGAAACGAAAAACAATGATGCAACAAGTCTTCTTGCAAAAGTAACAGGTCTTACAGAAGAGGAAGCAAAAGAAGAGTTATTAAGTAGAGTTGAGAACAGTGCGAGATCTGAGATGTCAAACATCATCAGAAAATACGAAAGTCAAGCAAAAAATGAAGCAAAGAAAAGAGCAAACTTTATCCTTGCACAAGCAACAACAAGATTTGCAGGTGACTTTACAAGTGAGAGACTAACAAATATCGTTCACTTCTCCAACGATGAGTACAAAGGTAGAATCATTGGTAAAGAAGGACGTAACATCAAAGCTCTTGAGCACGTACTTGGTGTTGATATTATCATCGATGATACTCCTGGTGCAATTATCGTAAGTAGTTTTAATCTTTATAGACGTGCAATTGCTGTTAAAACAATAGAAATTTTAGTTGAAGATGGAAGAATCCAACCAGCAAGAATCGAAGATGTATATGAAAAAGTAAAAAGTGAGTTTGAAGATTCACTTATGGAAGATGGACAAAATATCATTCTAGACCTAGGTGTTGGCGATATGGCGCCAGAACTTGTAAAACTAGTTGGTAAACTAAAATATAGAGCAAGTTATGGGCAAAATGCACTTTCTCACTCTTTGGAGGTTGCATATTTAGCTGGATTAATTGCGGCAGATCTTGGTGGAGATCCGAAACTGGCAAAAAGAGCAGGACTACTCCACGATATTGGTAAATCATTAACTCATGATTTTGAAGGAAGCCACGTTGATTTAGGTGGAGATCTTTGTAAAAGATATAAAGAAGCTCCAGAGGTTATTAATGGGATCTATGCTCATCATGGACATGAAGAAGCAACTTCAATAGAAGCTGCTGCTGTTTGTACTGCTGATGTTCTTTCAGCTGCAAGACCAGGAGCTAGAAGAGAAGTACTTGAAAGTTACTTAAAAAGAGTAAAACAAATCGAAGAGATTGCTACTTCAATTATGGGTGTTAACGCAGCTTACGCTGTCAACGCTGGTAGAGAAGTAAGAGTTATTGTAAATGCTGAAATGGTATGTGACAACGAATCATGTCTTATTGCTAAAGAGATTGCTGATGAGATTGCAGCAAATGTTCAATTCCCTGGAGAAATCAAAGTAAATGTAATTAGAGAGATTAGATCTGTGGAGTTTGCAAAGTGATGGCTAGAGAGCAACAAGGTTGCGAGGGTACTCTGCCGAAGAGTTCTTACTGGGCTTTTGCTCAGAAAGGAATTAAATAATGAAAAAAATGTGGTCAGGAAGATTTAAAGAGCCATCCTCCAAACTATTAGAAGAATTTAACGCATCAATCTTTTTTGATAAAGCACTTTACAAAGAAGATATCCAAGGTTCAATCATCCACTCTAAAATGCTTTGTAAACAAGGGATTCTAACAGAGCAGGAACAAGCAGACATCGAAAAAGGTTTAGGTCAAGTAAGAGAAGAGATTGAAAATGGAACTTTCCAGTGGCTTGTGGAAGATGAAGACATCCACATGTCTATTGAGAAAAGACTAACAGAAATCATCGGTGACGCTGGGAAAAAACTTCATACAGCAAGAAGCAGAAACGACCAAGTTGCCCTAGATTTTAGGCTATTTTGTTTAGCTAATAGTGAAACAATTAGAGATCTTTTAAAATCACTTGTAGGCGTTCTAACAGATATCGCAAGAGACCATAAAGAGACAATGCTTCCTGGAATGACTCACTTACAACATGCACAGCCTATAAGTTTTGCATATCATATGTTGGCGTATGCTTCAATGTTTAAAAGAGATTTTGAAAGATTTGAAAGTCTAATGGAGAGAAATAACTTCTCACCAATTGGTTGTGCTGCACTTGCAGGAACACCACACAATATTGATAGGCACTTTACAGCAGAAAACCTTGGCTTTAACGAGCCAACAGTAAACTGCCTTGATACAGTAAGTGATAGAGACTTTGCACTAGATCTTCTATACGCAATTTCAGTTGCTTTTGTTCACATGAGCAGATTATCAGAAGAGTTAATTATCTGGTCTTCCAGCGAATTTGGTTTTGTAACAATCAGTGATGCTCACTCAACTGGAAGTTCTATTATGCCAAATAAGAAAAACCCTGATGTAGCAGAGCTTATCAGAGGAAAAACTGGAAGAGTAAATGGAAACTTAGTCTCTCTTCTAACTGTTATGAAAGCTCTACCTTTAGCATATAACAAAGATATGCAAGAGGACAAAGAGGGAGTTTTTGACAGTGTTAAAACAGCAAAGATCTCAATAGAGATATTAACAGAGATGTTAGCTTGTATGACAATCAACAAAGAAAACCAAGAAAGTGCTTGTAAAAAAGGGCATCTAAGTGCTACAGATCTAGCAGACTTCTTAGCAGCCAATGGAGTTCCTTTTAGAGAAGCTCATTTTATTACAGGACGTGCGGTTGCTGTTGCTGAAGATAAAGGGGTAGATCTAAGTGAACTTACTTTTGAAGATCTAAAATCTATCGATGATAGAGTCTCAGAAGAAGTTGTACCTCTTTTAAATCTTAGAAACTCTATGAATGCTAGAAAGAGTTATGGTGGTACTGCTGTAGAGGCTGTAGAAAAACAGATATCATACTTTGATGGCTGGTTAACTAAATAAATCAAGAAGTTTGGCTTCTAGTCAATCTTCTTATCTCTCTTTTATTTTCTAATATATCACTATTTCCTAAACCTCATTTTTCTGCTATTATTAAAAAAGTTTTTAATAATAATTTATAAAAGTGACGAATAATGAGCGAAGTAAAATTTCAAGTCCAACTAGATGCAGGTGCTATTATTAAGGAGTTTAATGATGAGGCTTGTCAAATTAGTGGATATACAAAAGAAGAAGTTATAGGAAAAAACTGGTTTGAGGTTTTTATTCCTGAAAGTAACATGATGGAAGTTTTAGAAGTTTTTCAAAATCTATTTAAGGGTGACAATTCCTATTGGGAATTTGAAAATGAAATCACTTGTAAAAATGGAGAAAAAAAACTTCTTAAATGGTCAAATGAGATCTTAAGGAACAACATAGGAAAACCATATGGAATTTCTTCAAAAGGAACCCTTTCTTAAAAAAATCAGTACACTATTAGTAACACAAATAAATATTTTTTCATTTTATAAGGTTAATTTCAGTCGATTCATATGATTAACATAGTAGAATCCCCTTCATGGATAAGATTTTCATTGGTAGACAGGCTATTTTAAATAAGCATGGTAAAGTTTTCGGATATGAACTTCTTTACAGAGATGGAGAAGGTGAAATACAACACTTTCCATCCAACATGGGTGCAACAGCAAGAGTTTTGCTAAATGCACTGACACACCTGCAACTTAAAGACGTAATTGGCAAAGACAAATACGCGTTTTTAAATATAGATCACACAATCATTGAAGCAGAATTTTTAGATCTCTTAGATCCAAAATACTTTGTTTTAGAAATTCTAGAAACTACAGAAGTCACAGATGAATTTTTACAAGGAGTTTTAAAACTTAGAAAAAAAGGTTTTAAGTTTGCTATTGACGATTTTGACTGTACTCAAGAGATGATTAAAAAATTTTCAAAAGTTTTTAAATTAGTAAATATTGTAAAGATTGATACAAAACATACAACTGGGAAAAGAGTTGCTTCTGTTACAAAGCAACTTCATGGTTTAGGAATCAAAGTTTTAGCAGAAAAAATTGAATCAAGAGAGGAGTATAGTGAATACTTAAGTGCTGGTTGTGATTTTTTTCAAGGGTATTATCTTAAAAAAACAGAGATTGTTGAAGCTTTTAATCCCTGTGAAACAGCGACCTTAACTGTTTTGAATGTTATAAAAATGCTTGATGGTGACTCTACAGTTGATGATATTGAAAAACATATGAAGACAAATCCTGACCTATCTTATGATCTGTTAAAATATTTAAATTCACCATTTAATGGTTTAGGACAAAAGATCTCTTCGATTCATCAAGCGATTAATCTTCTAGGGAGAAATAATTTCAAAAGATGGCTACTTATTTATCTCTATGCGGAAACAGGAGACAAAGAGATCTCAAAAAATGTAGTTGATACAGTCATAGCAAGAGCAGAAGCAATGGAAGCAACCAAAACAGTAAAAAAAGAGAGAGATCAAGCTTATTTAACAGGAATGCTATCAATGTTAGATACTCTTTTTGGAGTAGAGCTTGAGGTACTTTTTAAGAAGTTAAAAGTAGATGATGAGATCTACAATGCAGTCATCAATGGAAAAGGTGAACTTGGAGTTACACTAAGAAAAATAAAAGGTCATGAAAGAAGCTATATAAAAGAGCTTTTTCTAGAAAACTTTGATAAGTTTGAGACAAAAAATCTAATTACCTTACTAGAGGATGCAAACGTTAAAAATTTCGGTTCTATGGTAAATAAATAGTGGATGTTTTTTTAACTACAGTTGGTTCAATCAATGATGAAACACGAGTTAAGATCTTACGTTTTATAAATGAAAATAAAGAAGTCTGCGTTTGTGACATTGAAGCAGCCTTTGACATGATTCAATCAAGAATTTCCAGACACTTAAAAATCTTGAAAGATGGCGGTTTTCTCAAAGTTGATAGACGTGGTCGTTGGGCTTATTACTCAATAAGAAGTCCTTTAGATGAATTTAGGCAATCAATTTTAAAAGAAATTAGTTACTTAGATCTCAACATCCCTCCCCTTTGTAAAGAGTGTAAATAAGTTATTTGGTTTTCAATAATAAAGAGGTTAACTTTTAATATATCAATATATCTTGATATATTAAATCATTTTAGCTATACTTCAAAAATCATATAAATCAAAAGGAATAAAATGTTCGTTTCTAGCCTTATATTTTTAGTTACTCTCATTTTTGTTATTTGGCAACCAAGAGGCTTACAAATAGGAACTACTGCAATTATTGGAGCTACCGTCGCTCTTATTATTGGAGTTGTAAGTTTTGGTGATGTATTAATCGTAACCGAGATTGTATGGGACGCAACATTAGCTTTTATTGGAATCATCATCCTTTCAATGGTTCTAGATGAGATTGGTTTTTTTGAGTGGTGTGCAATCAAAATGGCAAAAGTTTCTAAAGGAAATGGTCATTTGATGTTTGTTTACGCCTTGCTTTTAGGAAGCTTCGTATCAGCACTTTTTGCCAATGATGGAGCAGCTCTTATTCTCACTCCTATTCTTCTTGCTAAAATGAGAATCTTACAGCTTAATGGAAAAACTATTCTAGCATTTTTACTAGCAGGAGGTTTTATCAGTGATTCAGCGTCACTTCCTTTTGTATTTTCAAACCTAACAAATATCGTTACTGCGAACTACTTTAACATTGGATTTTTAGAGTATCTTTCCAATATGTTTATTCCATATGTTGTAAGTACAATTATTTCTATTATCGTTTTATGGCTAATTCTAAGAAAAGACATTCCAAAAGAAGTTGATACATCACTTCTTATAGATCCAGATGAAGTATTAAAAAGCAAAACTCTTTTTAAATTCTCTTGGATTTTCCTTGTGGTTTTATTGGCAGGATATTTTGTTGGAGACTATTATAACCTTCCAGTATCTGTTTTTGCCCTTGGAGGAGGTTTAATCTTTTTGGCTATTGGAAGTTTTTCAAAACACGCAAACCCAAAAGAGATTATAAAAACAGCACCATGGCAAGTAGTTTGGTTTAGTATTGGTCTTTATATTGTTGTCTATGGTTTAAAAAATGCTGGACTTACTGATTACATCACTCTAATTCTAAATGACTTAGTTCAAAGAGGAGACGCTATAGCAATTATTGGAACTGGTTTTCTGTCAGCATTTCTAAGTGCTATAATGAACAATATGCCGACAATTATGGTAATGGACATTGCAATGGAAAACATTCCAAACCAAGCTTTAGCATATGCAAATATCATAGGATGTAATCTAGGGCCAAAAATCACACCTTTTGGTAGTCTTGCAACTCTTTTATGGCTTCATGTTTTAAGCCAAAAAGGAGTTAAAATAGGTTTTTGGCAATACACAAAATTTGGTCTCGTTGTAACACCACCTGTTCTGTTTGTTGTGTTATTAACATTAATTTAAAAAGGAGAAACAATGAGTAAAAGAGTTTTAGTTTTATGTACAGGTAACAGTTGTAGAAGTATTATTGCAGAGGCTTTAATTAATGCTAAGCTAGATGGTATAAATGCTGATTCTAGTGGTGTAAAAGCCAGTGGAAAAGTTAATCCTAATGCTGAGAAACTACTGAGAGAAAAAAAGATATGGAAAGATGAGTATCACTCAAAAGTGATTGATGAAGTAATTAACAGTGAGTATAACCTTGTTGTTACAGTTTGTGATCACGCCAATGAGACTTGTCCAATGTTTCCAAAACCTGTAGAGAAGATCCATGTGGGTTTTGAAGATCCAGATGGAAAAGGTTATGAGGCTTTTGAAGAATGTTATAAAGAGATAGAAGAAGTTTTACTTCCTCAAGTTAAAGAGAAATTAGGAGCATAAAATGAAAATAGAGATCTTAGGAACTGGCTGTGCCAAATGTCAATCACTAGAAGCAAATGCAAAAGAAGCAGTTGCCAAGCTTGGTGGATTCCACCAGATTGAAAAAGTTGAAGATGTTGTAAAGATTATGAAGTATCAAGTAATGAGCACTCCAGGGCTTGTTGTTGATGGGGAAGTAAAGTCTAGTGGAAAGTTACTATCTCCTGATGAGATCTTAGCTATTTTAAAAGGAGAAGAATTATAAAAAATACAATCATGAAATTATTACTTCCATTCTTATTCCTTTTCTTTCTTATAGGTTGTAAAGAAAGTCAGATAAAAAAAACCCAATTAACCCAATACGAAAAAGCTATGTCCAATATGGGAAAAAATCCTATGGTTTTAGAACTAGGAACACCTAGTTGCTATATTTGTGGAAAAATGAAAACATTAATTAAAACAATGAAAAAAGAAGATCCTAATCTTCCTATCTATGTTATTAATGTAGAAAAACATAGAGATCTGGCAATAAAATATAAAGTTAGAGTGGTTCCTGTACAGGTTGCTATTAACTCTAAGGGAGAGGAGATCTTAAGAAATATCGGTGGACTTGATAAAGAAGAGCTTCTTCAAATGTTAGCTTCAGCAGAGAAGGATAAATAATGTTTGATTGGTGGGAAAAAATTGTTGATACATTAGTCTATGAAACATGGGGAATGAACAGTGAAAGTGCTATGACTCATGCCCTACACTTTTTTATCTATGACACTTTAAAGATCTTCATTCTTCTACTGTCTATTATCTTTTTAGTAAGCTTTTTAAGAACCTACTTCAATACAGAAAAAGTAAGAGTCTACCTTCAAGGAAAAAGTCAGTTTACCGGAAATGTCTTTGCGGCTCTTTTTGGAATTATCACCCCTTTTTGTAGCTGTAGTGCTATTCCTCTTTTTCTTGGATTTATGCAAGCTAGGATCCCTATAGGAATTACTTTTAGCTTTCTTATCTCTGCTCCATTAAATAACGAAATAGCAATAGCAATGCTTTTTGGACTTTTTAGGTGGGAAGTTACAGCTATCTATATTGGATTTGGATTAACAGTTGCCATCATTGGAGGATACTTGATTGGGAAGATCCCAAATGTTGAGAAGTATGTTCTCATTCCTGTAACTCCAATTGAAGGAGAGCTGGAAGATGTGGAAATCAAAAGTACATTTTCTCAAAGAGCCAAAGATGCTTGGGAATACACAGCTGATATTTTCAAAAAAATCTATCTCTATGTAATTATTGGTGTGGGAATCGGTGCTTTTATCCATGGGTATATCCCAGCAGATTTAATTTCTAAGTACGCAGGAGGAGACGCTTGGTACGCTGTTCCTATTGCTGTTCTTATGGGAATTCCGATGTATTCCAATGCAGCTGGGGTAATGCCTTTGGTGGAAGTTCTTACGGCTAAAGGAATGCTTCTTGGAAGTGCTCTTAGTTTTATGATGGCTGTTACAGCTCTTAGCCTTCCAGAGGCAATGATTTTAAAAAGAATTTTAGATGTAAAACTAATTGGTATCTTTTTTGGAATCGTTGGTTTTGGGATCTTACTTGTAGGGTATCTGTTTAATATTATTTTATAAAAGACTAGAGAAAAACTCTCTAGCCTTTTAAATATACTATTCTGTTTTAAAATTATTTAATTGAAGATTCAACTCTTCTGTCATTTTAAAAAGATGTTCTGAGGCACTAGCAACCTCTTCTGTGTTTCTAGAATTGTTTGAAACCAACTCTCTCATTTCATAGATAGAACCAATAATATTTGAAATCTTCTCTCCATTTTCAATAAAAGAGTTAATAATCTCATCTGTTTTATTTTTCTCTTTCTCCATGATTGACTCAACAAAATCCATTTTCTCCTTAGCTGTACTTGCTATAGAAGTTAATTTTTCCATCTCTTGGCTATTCTCTTGCATTTGTTCACTGGAGTTATCAATTGATTGGACAACAATACTAATT
>JAOXRY010000079.1 GCA_025800305.1 Campylobacterales bacterium
ACAGGAAACAAATTGTCCAACAGGAAATTAGCGACTCTATTGGTGGAATGTATACAACATATCTTAAAACTAAATCAGGGGTTATAGATCTAAAAGCAAATAGTATCCCCGCAATGATCTACACAAAAAAATTAAAGATATCAAAAGTAGAATTTGATGGATTTGAAGGAATTATCACTTATTCTGATGGTCTTGTTGAAGAGGAGTTTCAAGGAGAAGTTATTAGTGCTAAAGATCTTCTAACTGATGAGAAGAAGTTTGATGAAACCATCAACTATCTAGATGGTAGAAAAACAGATGACGATATTACAGTTGTTTATATTGGAAAGTCTAGATAGTTTAAAACAACTCTAAATCATCGTCCTCTTCATCTGTAACAATCTCTTTATCAGATAAAATAGCTTCAATCTGCATACAAGAACTTAGAAATGAAGCATCAAGATAGTGAATATTTTGTGCAGACTGGGTTAGAAAAATATTCTGTCTCCATTGACTAAGATCTTTGAGGAGTGCACTGATTAAGTTGTATAGAAGTCTAATATTTGCTTTTCTATAGCTCTCTTCTGTGATGTTTGTCAAGAATGCTGATAGAGATGAAAGAGCATAAGACATTGGAGCAAAAGAGTAAAGATTATTAATCTTATTACTTAGACGAGAAAGAATATTTCCAATTTTATGAAGATTTTCTAAAGATGGATTAGAATCAAAAAGTCCAAGAGCATCTTCTACTTCAAACTCAATCTCTGTCATATCTGCAACATCATCTGAGATCTCATTCCAGTGCTCACTAATATACTCCTCTGCAGAAATCTCCTCATCTGCTGTAGATTTTCTAAGAAGCATTTTTTCGCCATCATTAACAGTTTTGGTTCCTGAAAAAATCTTTTTCTCATCTTCATCAATTTCAATCTGAATATATATACAGGTTTTCTTAACAATCATATTGGAATTAAAAAATTTTTGGGAAGGGCTAAGCCAATTTCTTCCTTCAATATTTTGTGGAAATCTAAAGTTGATAAAAAGACCATCATCTATATTGGACTCTTCAATTACCAAAGAAACATCTTTTAGATCTTCTTTTGACTCCTTAATAAGCTTATTCAGCAACTCCACAACATTATTGATTTTTTCTTGACCTCTTTTTTTGTGGTAGAGATGTTGATAGTCATGGATCCAAATACTAAAGTCCATAATATCCTCATCATTCTCAAAAAAATAGAGTAGTTTTCTATTTTTAATTTTTGAAGAAAAAGGGTTAACAGGTTGAGGTGTTGTCCAATTATTCAAGATATTCCTATTAAAAAAATTGTGATATTTTACCACTTTTAAATAAAGATATCATTTTTTTGAAAATTAGTTAAATAAATTTAAGTTATTTTAAGAAAGTAAAATAAGCACCTTCCACAGAATAACTGTGGAGGGCTTATAAAGTATTTAATGAAGTTCTTCGTTAAGCTTAACTTCTTTTGTAGATCTCTTACCAATAATTTGGCCAGTTTGAGAATCTTTTCTAAAGTGCATACCATTCACACCTGCAATCTCTTTCCCTTTGTAGATCTTACTTTCAAGATTTAAATCTTTGTTTAGATCTATTAAGTTTGTTGCATCAACTGCGATTTTTGTACCTTCTAAGATTGCGATTCCTGCATCAATAATACAACCATCACCTAAAGGAATACCAGTTGTACTATTTGCACCTAATAGGCAGTTTTTACCGATTGAGATTGGGTTACCATCAGTCCCAGAAAGAACACCAAGGATAGAAGCACCACCACCAACATCAGATCCAGCTCCAACAATAGCAGATGAAGAGATTCTACCTTCACACATAACACTTCCTGTTGTACCAGCATTAAAGTTCACATAACTAGCACCTGGCATAACAGTTGTACCAGCAGCAAGAGC
>JAOXRY010000359.1 GCA_025800305.1 Campylobacterales bacterium
CAGGAGCTGTTGAAACAGAGCTTCTTTCCCATACAACTGATGAAGAGATCATCAAAGGATATGAGGCATGGAAAGAGTCTATGGATGGTGTGATTGTTCCAGGAGATATTGCAAGATCTATTGAGTTTGTATATTCTCAGCCTCAAAATGTTTGTATTAGAGAGTTAGTTATTACAGCAACAAGACAAGAGCCATAATTGTTGTATACTTGACTTATGAAATATAAAGTCGCCAGTGATAATAAAAAGTTAAAAGAGAGAGCTTTTCTCTCTTTTAATTCATCAGGATTTAAAGAGGCTAAACACATCCAAGAGGTGGACTTTTGGCTTGTAGATCTAAAAAATATATCCCAACAAACCCTCTCAACATATAAAAATAAACAAAACTACTCTTTTGTTCTTTTTCTTGTAAACAGCCAAGAAGAGATAGAACATTGTTTAGAAAATGGTTTTACCAACTATTTAAACGAGGATTTTAAAACCACTGAATTAAAGGCTTGGTGTAAATATTATAAAAAATCACAAGGAAATGTTCATATCTCTAAAGAGGAAATCCTAGATTTCAATAGTAGATCTTTACTTTTTCAATCTTCTAGTATTAACCTTACATTACAAGAATTTAATCTTTTGAAAACTCTTTCTAGTGGAGAATTTTTCACAACGAAAGAGTTAGCTGACATAATTTCTGTTGAAAGTACAACCAGTGTTAGAACATTAATTAATCGCATAAGATCTAAAACTGATAAAAAATTCATCATTCAAAAAAGAGGATTTGGCTACAGGTTGAATTCTAAAAAAAGAGAAGAAAATAGTGAGGTTAACTCTTATCTTGATGATTTGGAAGAGGAGAAAAAGATTCTTCAATCTATTGTCGATAGCTCTTCTATTTTTATAGTGACTTTTATACATAAAAAACTTTATTGTATTAATGAGAGCTTTCGTA
>JAOXRY010000395.1 GCA_025800305.1 Campylobacterales bacterium
TACCACTGTTACTAAAATACTTCAATGGCTTCTCACTATAGCCTTTGAAAAAAAATTTCTTTTTATGATTTTGAACATCTTCAATGGAGGTGATGTTTGTATCTAGTTCAATATATGCTCCACCAATAATGGTATTTAGTCCAGAGATCTCACTGACTGTAACTTTTGGTTGGACAATCCAAAAATCTGTTCCCTCCCTCGCAATTACATCTGCAACATCATGGTTTAGTCTTATATGGGCATTGATACTTCTAAGATCCTCTCCGATACTTAATAGGGTCACTTTTCCAACATTAAAACCTTTATATTTAATAAATGTCTTTCCCTCTTTTAAGCTTCCTCCATCTTTAAAATTTACTTTAATCTCAACACCTGCTTCAGTTACACTTTTGTAAACAAGCCAACCTGTCGCTATAAGTGCAACTATTGGAACAATCCAAGGTAATATAGAAAATCTACTTTGTCGTTTTACTGTTTCCATTCTCTTCCCATATAAGTTTTGTATCAAAGGCTTCTGTTGCAAAAATAGTTATAAAAACTACCAAAGCAAAATAGATAGAAGCAACTCCTGCTTCAACATATGCAATACTCTCTTCTTTTACTAAAGCAGCCATTAAAGCTATCATATAAATATCAAGAACAGACCACTTACCAATGAATTCAATAATTTTATAAAGTTTTAAAATTGATCTCTTATCTCTTTTCAAACTAAACTTCACAGACAATATAATATATAGCATTCCTAAGATCTTAAAAAGTGGAATTCCGATACTAGCTGTAAAAACGATTATACCAATAGGAATCATCTCATTTTCTACCAAAGAAACAACTCCAGAAAAAATTGTATCTTTTGTAACGATTCCTAATGTTGAAATTTCCATTATTGGCAGAATATTGGAAGGGATAAAAAGAATGAATCCTGTTAATATAAGTGCCAAAGAAATATTTATAGAATTTGGCACCTCTTTTAAAAAAATATGAGTTCTTGTCATATTTAGATTCTCTTTTGATAAAGTATAAAAAATAACTGCACCTATAAACAGAAAAAGAGAGTTTCCAAAAATCACATTGGAGATGTCAATAAGCTTAATATATGCAATTAAAATCGCAAGGAGAAAAACATCAATAAAACTACCTATCTTTAAAAAAAGATAGAGTCGAAATAGTTCTCTTTTTTGTAAGATGTTTATTAGTTTATATCTATCCAATACGATTGTAATAATAGTAAGAAGATGAAAAATTGGAAAGATGATTCCTGTTAAAACAATAATGACACTTAAAATTCCAAAACCTTGATTATAAAGAACCACTCCACTTTGAAAAAAAGTTGTGTAGTAAACCACTCCGTTTAATTCAAATCCAAGGACGGGGAAAATATTAGAAGGTATCAATAAAATTAGTGATGCTATCGCAAAAATAAGAGCTTTTTGAAAGTTGTCGCTGGAGAAACTTTGATCCACACAACTATCACACCTTGGACAAAGTGCTACTTCTGATTTTTTTAAAGCAACACGATGAGACTTTAATCCACAGTAAAAACAGTCAACAAATTTTAAGCTACTATCTAAAACCATATTGATATTATACCCAGAGTAATTGGCAAAACTATTGGGTTTTTCATTTGACATATTGAGTTAAGTTACACTAAAATCCCAAATGACTTCTAATAATCAAAGCATAGACTAATGTATATCCCGACTACCAAAGAGGAACTTTTAAAATTAGGCTGGAATGAACTTGATGTAATTTTAATTTCTGGTGACACATATATCGATACACCTTATAATGGTAGTGCTGTTGTTGGAAAGGTCTTAATAGAAAATGGATATAAGGTTGGAATTATTGCCCAACCAGATATCAACTCTGATAAAGATATAAAAAGACTTGGAGAACCTAAGCTTTTTTGGGGAGTCAGTGGAGGTTGTGTTGACTCTATGGTTGCCAACTATACTGCTACAAAGAAAAGAAGAAAAAGTGATGATTTTACTCCAGGAGGAGAAAACAACCGCCGTCCAGATAGAGCTGTTATAAAATACTCAAATCTTATTAGACAATATTTCAAAAATACAGTACCCATATCTTTAGGAGGAATTGAGTCTAGCTTAAGAAGGGTTACACATTATGATTACTGGTCAAACAGCTTAAGAAAATCTGTTTTATTTGATGCTAAAGCAGACATCTTGCTCTATGGAATGAGTGAAAAAACCATTGTAAAACTGGCAGACACACTAAAAGATGGAAAAGACTACTCAGATCTAAGAGGTCTTTGTTATATCTCAAAAGAGAAAAAAGAACAATATATTCAACTTCCATCTTTTGAAGATTGCAAAAAAGACAAACTTCAATTTATAGAGATGTTCCATCATTTTTATAAGAATAATGATCCAATAACAGCAAAGGGACTCTGTCAACTTCAAGATACAAGATATTTAATTCAAAATCCGCCAGAATTTTATCTAGGATCTAGTGAACTAGATAAGGTGTACGATATTGAATATCATAGAGATGTTCATCCTTACTACAAAAAACAAGGCAATATAAAAGCTCTAGAAACAATTAAATTTTCTGTAACAACCCATCAAGGGTGCTATGGAGAGTGTAATTTTTGTGCCATTGCTGTCCACCAAGGGCGAACTATAAGACAAAGAAGTGAACGATCTATTATACAAGAGATAAAAGGCTTTACAAAAGATCCAAGATTTAAAGGTAACATATCTGATGTCGGTGGTGCTACTGCTAATATGTATGGATATGAGTGTCAAAAAAAACTAACAAAAGGAAGTTGTGAAGATAAAAGATGCTTGACCCCTACCCGATGTGGTGCGATGAAGGTAGATCATAAGCCTCAAATAGATCTTTTAGAAAAAATTAGAAAGATGGAAAAGGTAAAAAAGGTTTTTATCGCTTCTGGATTAAGATATGATTTAATAAATGATGATAAAAAAAATGGAGAACATTACCTTAAGGAGTTAGTTAATCATCATGTCTCTGGTCAGCTAAAGATTGCTCCAGAACATACACAAGAGAAAATCTTATCTTTTATGGGAAAACCAAAAAAAGAGGCTCTTACACGTTTTAAAACCCGCTTTGACTCTATGAATAAAAAAGCAAATAAGAAACAATTTTTAACCTACTATCTCATCGCTGCCCACCCAGGGTGTTCTGAAAATGATATGGAAAATCTTAAAAAATATACCTCTGCCAACTTAAAGATAAATCCAGAACAAGTTCAGATCTTCACCCCTACCCCATCTACTTACTCAACTTTAATGTACTACACTGAGATGGATCCTTTCACAATGGAAAAGATCTTTGTGGAAAAAGATATCAATAGAAAACAGAAACAAAAAGATCTTATTAATAGACAAGAAAACTACAAAAAACCTTTTAGACAAAGAAGAAACAACAGAAGATAATATACGAACTATTATTCATTTTTATCCCTTTTTAAGGTACAATAAGTAAGAATTCCAATAAAACCAATTAGAATACAAGGGATTAAATTTGAAGCTTCTTATATCAATACTTTTACTACTAAACACAACCTATTTGATGGCAGAACGAAAAGGTAATGCAGAGATGGGAAAAACTATTTATAAGACAATCTTCAAAAAAGAGCTTTGTTATATCGGAGATGACTTTGTTAGTCAACACACAGCCCAAGAATGGGAAGAGATCTTTGCCCATAATGGAGAGATGTTTAAAGAGGAATTTGGAGGAAAATCCAAAAGACTAGACGCTCTTTATAAAACAAAAAAATTCGACGCT
>JAOXRY010000396.1 GCA_025800305.1 Campylobacterales bacterium
TGGTACATAGATAAAATTATCGTCTAGATCTATCTCGGTAAGAGTTTCGACTCCTTTAGGTGTCAACGGAGCGATTACGTATGTAAAACCATCCTCTTTTATCTTCTCAATAGTTTCATAAAGAGCATCATAATCCTCTGTTTTAGAGTCATATACTTTTAAAGTGTAGTCTTGCTTTTTATAAATTAAAAAAGAACTTACAGCGTCTGTAACCATAGAAGAGTATCTTCCTATAACAGAAGTTGGAGCCAAAAGGGCAATTTTAACTCCTTCGGTATTTTCTTCATTGTCTTCAATTTTAAAAATTGATTGGAGAACTTGGTACTTTCCTCTTAAGTAAGTATTACTACTATCATCATTATGCTTAGATATAAAAGTAAAAACTTTTCCATCTTCTAAAAGTTTCTTTTGACACTCCTCATCACACTCTTGTGGATCTATTGTAAGTACTTCATTGGAAGCTGCAGGAATTGGAGAAAACTGGGTGCTCTTTCCAAAAATAATTGTAGTTAATAAGAAAGTTGATAATAAGAATCTGGCTAACATTATGGAATATTAACCAAATTCACTTGAAAAGTCTTTATTTACTAGTCTTGTTGTCTTCTAATAAACGTAGGAACATCTAGATAATCTTCACCATCAGTTATTTCATATCCACCAGAAACTTTTAAATTTCTCTGTACGTGTTGTACATTTCTTTCTATAGTTTGTACAGTTTCTTCTGCTACCGTTGTGTCAATATTATTTGAAGCTTCTCTCTCAAAACCTGTTGCAACAATTGTTACTTTAATAAAATCATTTTCCAAAGAACTATCTACTGATGTACCAAAGATAACATCAGCGTCTTCATCAGCAGAATCAAATACAAGATTCATTGCTTGATTAATCGCGACAAGTGGATAATCAGGATTCATCTGAAAATGCACAAGAACTCCCATTGCACCATTAATTGTTAAATCATCAAGAAGTGGAGACTGGATTGCAGTTTTTAGTGCTTCATAAGCAGAATCTTCACCTTCTGCTTGTCCCATACCCATTAAAGCTAAACCTTTGTGGCTCATAACTGTTGAAAGGTCAGCAAAGTCTGTATTAATTCCCTCATTACCACTTGGAAGTACGATACTACTGATTCCACTTACTGCTCTTGTTAGAACAGCATCTACCATAGAAAAGCTCTCTTTATAACCCATGTTCTTATCAACTATAGCAATAAGTTTATCGTTAGGAATTACAACGATAGAATCACACTCTGCCTTTAGCTCTTCTAATCCTTGCTTTGCTAATTTAGTTCTTTTTGGTCCTTCAAAAATAAAAGGAAGTGTACATACACCAACTGTTAAAGCACCAACTTCTCTTGCTGCTCTTGCAATTGTACTTGAAGCTCCTGTACCTGTACCGCCACCAAGACCAGTTGCAATAAATACTAAATCATATCCAGAAAGTTCCTCTTTAATACCTTCAAAGCTCTCCTCAGCAGCTCTTTTTCCAACTTCTGGTTTCATACCAGCTCCCAGCCCTCTTGTAGACTTTTCACCTAGTTGGATTTTTGTTGGTGCCAAAGAGCTTGAAAGTGCTTGACCATCTGTATTTGCAACAGTCATGTCAACACTTCTAATTCCTTCTTTGAACATGTGGTTTACCATGTTTCCACCGCCACCACCGACGCCAACAACTTTAATTTTTACAATATCTTCTTCTTGATGTTCTTCTATAGTAAATAAACTTCCATTATCCATTTTAAATCCTTATTTGCTTGGCAGATAACTAAGATAACAAAACTACTGTTTTCTTATCTTAGTCATCTAAAATAGTTGCGTTGCACTATTCCAAAGTTTTTGTGCGACCCCTTTAATTCCTGAGTCTTCATTCTCTTTAGATTTCTCTAACTTAACATCGGCAAGACTCTCTGTTTTTGTTTCCAATTGACTTTCGATATCTAAAGACAGTGCATCAAGATTTGGAGCTTCTGGTTGACTGTGCTCTTCTTTTGATTTACTTCTTGTTCTTAAATTTGAGTTAGAATCAATCTCGTAGAGTGTATGTCCTCCTGCACCATATCTAATAAGACCAAAAGCTGTTGAATATGATGGATCTTTTAAAGCTTCGAAAAGTCCTTCAATATCTTTAGGTCTAGCTATTCTTACTGGCATATTGTCAAAAAGAGGTGAAGCCATCTCTCTCATACCTTCAAGCTTGGTCATACCACCAGTTAAAATAATTCCAGCCCCTAAAAGATGTCTATGTCCACTTTTTTCTAGCTGTTTTGATAAAATCATTAGAGTCTCTTCAACTCTTGCGTAAATCACATTGGAAACAACCTCCAAAGAAGCTTCTTGTGTATCAGATTCAGATCCCATTAAAGGAAGTTCAATTGTTCCTTCATGGATTTTTGTAAGAGATCCTCTCTCTTTTTTTACAGCCTCAGCTGCTTCAATTGGAGTATGTAAAGCTTGTGTTAAATCTCCTGTAATGTTTGAGCCACCAACACCTAAAAACTCATTGTATCTTATTGCATTTCCTTGATGAACAACCATATTACAAGTTGCTCCACCCATATCAATAACACACACTCCTAGATCTTTTTCAGACTCATCAACAGCAGCAATAGCAGAAGCATATCCTGTTAGAACAACATTTTCAATTTCTATTCCAGCAAGTCCAACAGTTCTTTTTAAATTTTCTAAAGTTGATTTTTGAATCATAACAATATGAACACTAGCCTCTAATCTTGAACCACTCATCCCTACAGGATCTTGAATACCTTCTTGTCCATCAATGGTAAAGTTATAAGGAAGTGCATGTAAAACTTCATAATCTGTTGAGATGCTGGCATTATAAACTGCCGTTCTCATAGCTCTATTTACCTCTTTTTCTGTGATCTCTTTTGTAGGAATATTTACAATTCCAAAGCTATCAACGCTTTTTACATGGGCTCCTGAAATTGAGATTATCGCACGACCAAGACTTACTCCTGCTTGTCTCTTTGCATCCTCTACAGATTGTTTAATTGAGTTGGCTGCATCAGAGATATTAACAACAGAACCCTTCTTAAGACCACGAGATGCGGCAATTCCAGCACCTGTTAAAGTTAGTTTTGAATTATTAAATTGTGCTGCAATTGTTGTAATTACAGTAGAGCCGATGTCTACAGCTAATATTTGAGCCACTAACTTCCTTTAAGGTTACACACCTTAAAGAAAGCTAGTTTATCTCTAAGGTTGTGAATAAATTTCTATTGTATATTTATCTTTAAGATCTTCAATTAGATCTTCTATAATAGTATCGTTTTTTAATTTTTCAACGTTGTTTTTCACGATTTCTCGCTCATCATTATCTATATCATTAAACAACTTTTGTTCCAAAATCCTATAAACAACTGCTTTAGAACCAACATTTATAACACCTTCTTTATCTTTCTTTCCAAAGACTGTTGAAATGAAAAATGTTGTCTCTTCTTCATCTAGTTTATCTATGCCCTTACTATCGCCAAGACCTAAAAATTTTGTAGTCTGTCCCTTAAGATTTATAAGAGCATTTTTTGACAACTGTGCCACTATACGACTAACTTCTTGATTTTTTACAATATACTCAACTCTCTTTTTTGCTTGGGCATAAGTTAACTGTTTTGGCTGATTTCTTCTGTCAATTTTATAAACAATATGACCACCATTAATCTTCACTGGTTTAGAAATTTTCACACTTGGATTAGCATCCAACTCTCTCATAACAGAAACTGGTAAGATTGTATTATTAAATGGAACTTCTTTGGCAACTGTAGGTTTCATCTCACCTTTTTTCCAAGCAACACTAGCTTTTAATACCTCTTTTCTAGTTATCTTACCAGCGACATCTTCTAACACATCACTTTTAGCTTCAGCAAAAGTTCTAAGGTTTCCATTATCATCAATATATTTAGTTTTGTTTTTCTCATAATGCTCTTTTGCTAATAGCTCTGTAATTTTTAAATTTGCTTTGGTCACTTTAATAAAAGAGATATCAAAAGTTGGCTCACCTAAAAGTTCACCTTTATTCTTTTCGTAATAATCTTTAATCAAACTCTCTGGTAATTTAGGATTCATTCCTTTAGAATCGATGACTTTAATTAAGAACTTATCTTTTAAATTTCTAACAGCAGAAAAAACTTCAACTTCTAGATCTGTTGGAGCAACTTGGAAAAGTCCAGCTACTTTTTCAACAATTAAATCTTTTTTTACTGTATCTTCATATTCTGCAATTTTCATCCCACTTCTACTAATCGAAGAGATATAAAGTTGCTTATCAAACTTACCATCTTTGAAAAAAGCTTGACTTTCTGTAATTACTTTTGAAACTTCACTATCAGTTGCTGTTAAACCAACCTCTTTTCCGTAGTTTAGTAAAAGTGCTCTATTTATTAAATTGTTTATAGCAACTTGTTGCAACTCTTTTTTCTGATCTTCACTTACTTTACCTTCTAACAGCTGGTTGTAATAAGAAAAAATATTTGAATAACTTCTTTGAAATTCACCAATTGTTACTTCTGTATCACCAACTTTTGCAATATTTGATGCTTTACTACCATAGCTGTAACTTCCCCAGCCAACAAACCCTGCACCGACAAATGAAATAACTGTAACCCATAAAATTACAATAAGATATTTTTTATTTCTTTGCATATATGTAATCATCTAATTTTTCCTTGTAAAAATTCTTGTAATAATATCTATTTTTATATAAGACCTCGGTTTTTTAACCTTACTATCTAATGTATGTTATCTTAATTGAAGACCTCGCTTTTTTAAAATAGCTTTCAACTGCTTTTTCTCTATTTTTACTATTTAACTCTTCTAAGATCTGCCCTTTTACCTCTTGATAACTTCTTTGTTTTGTGTCTAGTTTTTTCTCAACAAAAATAGCCAAAAAATTTCCTCCGATTGGAAGAATTGGTGTAAATTTTCTCTCTTTTGTAGTAGAAATTATTGCAGCAATTTGAGGAGGCGTTGTAGAGAGTTTCACTGTTTCTTTTTCTGATTGGACTCTTCTACTAACTCTCATTGGATTTTTTATTGTTGCTTCCAACTCAGATCTGCTGTCAGAAATGTATTTAACTACCTTTACAGAAGTTGGTTGATTATACTTTTCAAGGTTTTGTTCGTAATAGATTTTTCCATCATTCTCATCTACAGAAACAAGTTCATTGGATAAAACTTCTCGGGAAAGCTTTTCATTTAAAATTCCCTCCTTAATTTTTTCTTTATAACTTGACCAACCTATAAACCTAGCTTCTAAAACTTGTCTTAGTTCAGATACACCCATATTATTTTGTTTAGCAACAAACTTAATTCTTTCATCTAGTTCATAATCACTTACTCTAATACCTAACTCTTCTATTTTCTCTAATTCAATTTTTTTATTGATTAAAATATCTACAGCTTCCGTTTTGGAGATTTTTTCCTCTTTCATTGTCTTTTCTATCTCATAAAGAGTAATAGGCTTTTTCCCAACAACAATAGCAACGCCATTAATTAACTCAGAAAATAGTAACGATGATACCCCTAAAATAATCAATAATTTTTTCAATTTTTTCCCTTAATTGGAGATCTTGACTTAATATCAACATCCTCTATAGTTTTTAATTTATTTTGTTCATACAGTTCTATAGCAGCTCTAGCAATCATAACAGCATTATCACTTGTGTACTTCAAATCTGCAAGAAGTAAATTTGCTCCATGATTTTCACAAATTTTTCCTATCTTAGATCTTAAATACTGATTGGCACTTACTCCACCAACAATAGCAAAGTTTTTTGGTCTATATTTTTCAAAAAATATTTCACATTTTTTTTCAAGATGACGAACAGCTTTTAATTGAAATGAAGCACAGATGTCTGCTTTAATCTCATCTGTAAGTTCTTCCGCTTTTTCTATCTCTAATCGGACACTATTTTTCAAACCTGAATAACTAAAAACAATATCTTTTGTTTTTTGCATAGGAACTGGAAAATTATAAGCTTTCTCATTTCCTTTTTTTGCCATCTCTTCTACAATTGGTCCACCAGGATACCCAAGATCTAGCATCTTTGCTACCTTATCATAGCTTTCACCAATACTATCATCTGTTGTTCCACCAATCTCAATCATATCCTCATATGAGTTAGCATTAACAATCTGAGTATGCCCTCCACTGGCAATAAGAGCAGACAGAGGAAAGAGTGTATCTTTCTCTATAAAAGTTGAGTAGATATGACCTTTTAAATGGTGGATAGGAATAAGTGGAATTTTTAGTGCAACACTTAAAGCTTTTGCCGCCATTACACCCTCAACTAAAGTAACAGTAAGCCCTGGCTCATTTGTAACAGCTATTGCTTTTAAGTCTTTAAAATATGTTTTTGCCTCTTCAATTATTTTAGGTAAAGCTGTAGCATGTAATCTAGCAGCTAGTTCAGGAACAACTCCACCAAATTCATTATGTTGTTTTTCTTGTGAAATTTTTTTGTGAAAAACTACTTTTTTTGTTGAAATTTCTACAACAGCAACAGAGCTGTCATCACAGCTACTTTCAATAGCTAAAATCATATTTTTGGGTTAGGCTCTCCGATATGATAACCTTGAACAAAGTCCACACCAAGATCTTTTACTTTATCATAGACTTCTTTTGAAAATACATACTCAGCAACAACCCTAATTCCAAGATCTTTTGCAAAGTTAATGATTGTTTTTACGATTTTATAAGAGTCTTCATCATTGATAATTTCTTTTACAATAGAACCATCTATTTTTAACAGATCTACATCAAGATTTATCACATGCATAAAGTTTGAGTAACCACTACCAAAGTCATCAATAGCAACTTTTCCACCTTTTGACTTGATAAGTTTTACAAAACCTTCTAATTTTTCATAAAAATCAATCTCTTCTGTTTCTAAAAGTTCAATAATAAGTTTTTCACCAACACCATATTCGTCTATCTTAGATGAAAGAAACTCAACAATATCATCTTCTAAAAGATCTGAAAAAGCTAAATTTATAGAGAACTCATACTCTTTATCTTGGAAATGTTTAAAAGATTTTTCAATCATTATCTTTGTAAGATCTTTAGACATTTTTGTTTTGTAAGCAATATCTAAAAATTTGTATGGGCTAATTATCTCTTCTCCATCAACCAGTCTCACAAGACACTCATACTTTTCTGTACAGTTTTTAGAAGTATTTTCAATAGGTTGAAAAAATGGAACTAACTTATCATTTTCAATTGCATCTTTAAGTTTTTTTGTCCAGAAAATATTCTCTTCAAACTTCTCTCTATCATCTGGTATCTCTCTATAAAGTGCAAAAGACTTCTTATTACTTTTTGCATGTTTTAAAGCCATATCAGCTTTAATCATTGTCTCTTCTTCTTGTACTGTAGCACCAATAGTCAAAGAGAGTTCTATATGATAATCGTTATATGAAAAAGTCTTTTTCTCTAAGTTTTTTTGAACTTCTTTTGCATTTTCCAATGCTGTTTTTTCATCAACACCATCATAAAGAACTCCAAACTCATCTCCAGAAAGTTTATAGACTTTCGCTGTATTAAATTTTTCAACCTCTTTATCTAATGCAGAAACAACAGCTCTTAAAATATAATCTCCAAAATCATTTCCATAAAGGTCATTAATCTCTTTAAAGTCATCAATATTAAAAAATACTAAAACTCTGTCTTTCCCTCTAGCAAGATCCCTAGCAAGAGCAACTCTATTAAGATATCCTGTAAGTGGATCATAATAGATCTTATTTATAATCTCAGTAATGTCATGGCGAATTCCTAAAAACTCTTCAATCTGACCGCTGTCATCTAAAAGAGGGACCACTGTAACATTTGAATATACTAACTCACCATCTTTTCTCACATCTTCACTGAGACCTTTAAAAAAACCTTGCTCCTCTATTTTTCCTAAAAGTTTTTGGTGGAAGTTATCTTCTTCATTGAGTTTTATATCTTTACAGTGCTTTCCTTGTAACTCTTCTTGTGTATAACCAAGATAATCTAAAAACTCTTGGTTTACATACTTGATATTTCTATATTTATCTGTTCTACAAACAATAGAGCTTAGTTCTACAGCTTGTATATATTCTGTTAATTTTTTATTATTTCTTTGAAGCTCTAAGTTTCTAAGTTCTAATCTATCTTCTAGAAACTTATGTTTAATACAGTGTTCAAAAGCGTTATAGATTTTTTTAAGTTCTAGAGGTTTTACAACATATTGACAAATACCAATCTCAATTGCACGAAGTAAAAAGTTTGTATCGCTAAAAGCAGAAGCAACAATGATAGGAACATTTGGATTAATTTCTTTTATCTCCTCTGCCATATCAAGTCCATCCATAACAGGCATACGAATATCTGTCATGATAATATCAGGATTTTTCTCCTTAAAGACAAATATTCCTTCTTGACCATCTTTTGCAGTATAGACCTCTTTAAATTTAGTATCTAATATTTTTGCCAACGGTTTGATGTTTTCCATCTCGTCATCAACAATCATCAAAGTATAATTTTGAAGATCTTTCTTTATATCAAACACTTAATTTCCCTTATCTCTTAACTATCTTGGATCTGCCAATTTACCAGCAATCGCACTAGCAGCAGCAACAGCAGAAGAAGCTAGATAGATCTCACTGTCTCTATCCCCCATTCTACCAACAAAGTTTCTGTTTGTCGTAGAAACACACTTCTCACCTTTTCCAAGGATTCCCATGTACCCACCAAGACAGGCACCACAAGTTGGATTACTTACAACACCACCTGCATCATAAAAAATATCATAAAGACCTTCATGCTGAGCTTGTCTAGCAATTTTTTGTGTTGCTGGAGTAATAATCAATCTTGTATGTTTTGCAACTCTTTGACCCTTTAAGATCTCTGCCGCAATTCTTAAGTCTTCTAATCTTCCGTTTGTACAACTACCAATAAATACTTGGTCAACTTTAATATCATCTTTTACAGCTTCTGTAATTGTCTTACCATTTGATGGTAAAAATGGATAAGCAACGACCAGATCTTGTTTGCTCATATTAATTTCAATTACTTGAACATAATTTGCATCCGCATCAGAATAATGAAACTTCGGCTCTCTTGCAAGATCTAGATCTTTGATAAACTCTTTTGTCACCTCATCAACAGCAACAATTCCATTTTTAGCCCCTGCTTCAATCGCCATGTTACAAAGAGAGAATCTATCATCCATTGAAAGATACTGAATACCATCACCAACAAACTCTAATGATTTATAAAGTGCACCACTTACACCTAACTGTCTAATAACTTCTAAAATAATATCTTTTCCAGAAAGTCTTGGGCTTGGTTTTCCACTAAGTACAACTTTAATTGCCTCTGGAATTCTAAACCAGTTTTTTCCAGTAATCATTGTGTAAGCTAGATCTGTTGAACCCATACCTGTTGCAAATGCACCTAATGCACCGTGAGTACAAGTGTGAGAATCTGCACCAATGATAACATCACCTGGTACTACAAGACCTTTTTCAGGAAGTAAAGCGTGTTCAATTCCCATATCTTTTTCATCAAAAAAATTATTTAAATCATGCTCATCTGCAAAATCTCTACTGATTCTTGCTTGGTTTGCACTGGCAATATCTTTTGCTGGGATGAAGTGATCCATTACAATACTAAAACCATCTGGATTAGCAAGAGCTTTTGCTCCACTCTCTCTAAACATCTTAATAGAGATTGGTGTTGTAATATCGTTACCGATAGTCATATCCACATTAACTTTTACAATGTCTCCTGCGTGATATGTCCCACCAGCATGTTCACTAAAAATTTTTTCCGTTATCGTCTGACCCATAAAATTCCTCTACAGTATAAATTACTTCTATTCTATCAAAAAACTATTGAATTGTTATTTTAAAGATTTGCTTTTATTACTTTTAAAGCTAAATCCAAGGCTTTTGTCCTATGAGAAAGCCCTTTTTTAACGTCTTCCTCAAGTTGTCCTAAAGTCTTTGTAAAGTTTTCTGGAACAAAAATAGGATCATAACCAAACCCATTTTCTCCTCTTTTCTCAGTTATCACATCTCCATGCATCCATCCATGGACTGTAAAGATCTTATCTTTTACAGCGATTGCAATTGCACAAGTATAAAAAGCTTTTGATATTTCTAGATCTTTTTTAGTCAACTCTGTAATTGCTTTTTCTAAGTTGTCTTTGTCACTTGCCCCTACTCCAGCATATCGTGCACTATAAATTCCTGGCTCATTTCCCAGCTCTTCTATACTAATCCCACTATCATCTGCTATTACTATATATTCTTCACTGATTTTTTCTTTGATTGCTTTAGCTTTTATGATTGCATTTGCTTTAAAAGTATCACCATCTTCTATAATTTCAAATTCATCCATTAGATCTGTATATGGAACTACATCAAGATCTTTCCAAAAACCCTTAATCTCTTTGACTTTTCCCCTATTTCCACTGGCTATCACAATCTTCATACTAGCTGTACCTTTATAAGTTGACTTAATATTATCTAATTTAAAAACCTAGATAATATCAAAAAAACAGAAAAATTAGGATAAAATAGAATTAAAACTAAATAAGGTAAGTTTTAATTTGAATTCTCAAGAGAAAAAGATTATCACCTACAGTACTATTATTCCTCTTATTGGTGTTGTATTCATAACTATTGCTGCCACATTTATATTCTTAGGAAAAATGAATATACAACAAAAAAATGAATTAGAAGACAAAGAAAAAACCTTCGTTGAATATAAAAAAGCTTTCATAAAAAGAGAATTAAAAAATGTGGTAAGTTACATTAATTACTACAGGCAAAGTGCAGATAAGAGACTTAGAAAAAATATCAAAACTAGAGTTTATGAAGCTGAAAACATTATCCGTTCTACTATGAAGAATAGTAAAAATAAGAAAGCTTCAAAAGAAGCTCTTATTAAAATCCTTAGAAACATTAGATTTAATGATGGTAGAGGTTTTTATGCTGTTGTAGATAGAAAAACTGAAAAATTTATAGTTCACCCCTCTTTAGAAGGACAAATAGTAAAAGATAACTTTTTAGATAGCGAGAAATATACCTACGACTCTGTAAAAAAAGTCCTCTATGAGAAAGGAGAAAGTTTTTATCAATTAGAGTTTAAAAAACCTTATGAGATGGACAATAAGCATTACAAGAAAGTCCTCTTTGCAAAATATATTAAAGAAGCGGACTGGTTTGTTGTTACTGGAGAATACTTAGAAGATATTGAGTATGAAATCAAATCAGAAATGTTAGAGAGAATCAAAGAGATACGATATGGGAAAAACGGTTACTTTTTCATTTTTGATAAAGATGGAGTAAATATTCTTCATCCTCTCAATCCTGAACTAGAAGGAAAAGACCTCTCTAGTTTTAAGACAATTGATGGAACTTACCTTTTTAAAGAACTGATAGAAAGTGCACAAGAAAAAGAACAAAAATTTATCCAATATAAGTGGCAAAAGCCTTCTAATAAAAAGCAAATTTCTGAAAAAATGAGCCTTGCTACAAAAATTGATGGTTTAGGTTGGATAGTTGGTACAGGAACTTATGTTGATGAGATTCAAGAAGATCTAAAAGTTTATAAACATAATCATGAGAAAGAGATAAAAGCTTATCGTAACGAATTTATAATCATTGGTGTGATCGCCATTTTAATTTCTGTGTTTTTCTCTTTATACCTATCAAAAAACATTCATAGTGTTTTAAGAAAATACAAACGACAAATTAAAGAGAAAAATCTTAAGTTAAGTCAAATAAATTCTCAACTTGAAGAGAGAGTTCAAGAAGAGTTGAAAAAAAGCCGTAAAAAAGATGAACTTCTTGTAAAGCAATCCAAATTGGCAATAATGGGAGAGATGCTTACAATGATAGCCCATCAATGGAGACAGCCACTTAATGCAATTGGGCTAATGATTCAAGAATTAGAAGATGCCCATCAATTTAATGAAATTGATGATGAATTTATTAAAAATACCTCTGACTCAATAATGGATAAATTAAACTATTTATCAAAAACCATCAACGATTTTTCTAAGTTTTTCAAACCAAACAACAGAACAGATCAAGTAAGTATCAGCTATGTGCTAAATAAATCATTGGAACTAGCAGACTCTAAAATCAATGCAGTAAAAGCAGATGTTGATGTGTCTTTTCAATGTGATGAAGCTATTCCTCTTTACAGAAATGAACTTATTCAAATAATTCTTAATATAATAAACAACGCACTTGATGAGTTTATCTCTAAAAAAATTGAAACACCAAAAATAACTTTTGATGCTATCTTGGAAGAGAACTCTAAAACTCTTATCATTACAGATAACGCAGGAGGAATTGATGAGAAGATTATTGATAAGATCTTTGAACCATACTTCTCAACAAAAGATAAAAATGGAACAGGATTAGGACTGTATATGGCAAAAATTGTTGTTGAGTCTCACATGGGTGGAGAACTTAGTGTAAAAAATTCTGAAAACGGTGCAAGTTTTTTTATTAAAATACCAGTAAGGAGTGAAACATAAAATCAACTCTATGGCTTAGCCTTATTATCTCATTTAGATTTTTAGGTCTTTTTCTTGTGATGCCTTTAATCTCACTTTATGCCCTCTCTTTAGAAAATACAAGTAGCTTTTTAGTTGGTCTCGCTGTTGGTGGCTATGCATTAATGCAGATGTTTTTCCAGTATCCTTTTGGAAAACTTAGCGATAAATTCGGAAGAAAAAAAATCATCTTTATAGGTCTTTTACTTTTTGCTATAGGTTCACTTATTTGTGCAATATCCACTGATATCTACACATTAATCTTAGGAAGATTCTTACAAGGTGCAGGAGCTATAAGCTCAACAATCACAGCAATGATTACAGATCTGACAAAAGAAGAAGAGAGAAGTAAAGCAATGGCTATAATTGGAGGCTCCATTGGTATGGCTTTTATCATCTCTTTAATTGCTGGGCCTGTTATTGGAGGAACCTATGGAATTGAATCACTTTTTATAATTACTGCTTTTCTCTCTATCTTTGCAATTTTTATTCTATTTAAAAAAGTCCCTAATCCAATAAAGGTAAAACACTTTGATGAAGGGTCAAATTTAAAAGAGATTCTAGCCCATAAAGATCTTATGATGCTTAATTTCTCAATGCTTTTTCACTCTATTTTAATGACAACTATCTTTTTTATGGTTCCTGTTGTTTTTGTAAAAGTCTATGGTTGGGAACACTCAGATCTTTATCAAGTTTTTATCCCATCTGTTATTGTTGGGATCTTAGCAATGGGACTTGGTGTAATGATTGGAGAGAAAAAAGGAAAAATAAAAAAGGTATTTCAGATTGGTGTACTTTTTCTTAGCTTTGCTTTCTCTTTAAGTTCACTAAAATCAACAGAGACACAATTTATTGTATATGTCGCGATGATGTTTATTGGTATCAATATGATTGAACCAATTATCCAAAGTACTGCAACAAAGTTTGCAAAAGCGAAACAAAGAGGAGAAGCTTTAGGTGTATTTAATACATTCCAGTTTTTTGGTGTTTTTATTGGCGGGATAATCGCTGCTTATTTGATGAAAAACTTTGGATACGAAATGGTGAGTCTTTTTGCATCACTTCTTGCTGTTAGCTGGTTTATTTTTATCTTTTTTATGAAAAACCCGCCAATGGCAAAAACTCTCTTTTTAGACACACTACAAACAGATAAACTCTCAGATATAAACGGTGTTTTAGAATTTTACTACAACGAAGAAGAGAAAAAATATGTGGTCAGATATGACCAACAAATTATCAGTGAAGAGGATCTGACAGCCTCTTTAAAAGATGATTAGAAAACTCTCTTTTCTAATCATCTTTGGATCTTTTTTATACTCTTCCAATCCTGTAGTTCTTATCAACGATATTAGGTTAAATAGTGGACTGAACGCCCTTATTGAAAACCCCATACTAAACCACTCTAGCATTAATCATAGCAATTACGTTAACTTTAATAAAATTGTTGGTCACAACCAACGAAAAGGACGACCTTATTTTACTGGAGAAAAACCAGCAGATAGAGCTATTTATAAAGGATATAAAAGCAGAAGTGTTTTGGAAAATGTCTCTAATGGTCAAGAAAATTTCTCCCTATCTATAGATGGGTTAATGAGTGCAATATACCACCGTTTTGGATTTTTGAGTTTTAACATCAATGAAATTGGGTATGGAAGGAGTAATAAATCCTATGTATACAATATGGGAAACAGCCACCTTAATGATCTATGTAACTCTAACTTTGGAAAGCCAAAAGAGGGGCACTACGTCTACAATATCTGTAAAAATAAACAATTAAAAATCAAGTCTGAGATCTTTGGCAAAGCAGAGAATAAACTTATTGATGAAAATCCAGACTATGTCTTTCACCCTTTTAACAATCAGACCAATGTTCCTCCTGTTTTTTATGAAGAAGATCCAGATCCTCTTCCTAGACACAAAGTCAGCGGTTATCCACTTAGCATTGAATTTAATAAAAATAGATTTGACATGGCTAATTTTAAAGCTAAAAGTTTTGAGCTGTTAGATGAATCTCTTACACCTTTAGATCTGATTTCCCATAAAGGTGAAACCACTATGAGTGAGAAAAACGATCCTAATAAAAAGTTTTCAAAACATCAATTTGCTATCTTCCCAAAAAAGAGGCTGGACTATGGGAAAACTTATCATGGAAGATTTTCCTACACCTACAATGGAACTTTTCAAACAATCCAATGGAGTTTTCAAACAAAAGATTTAGAAGATCTTATCACCTATCAAGAAAAACCCATTCCTATTGTTTTAGGAAATAGTTACAATATCTATATCCCTCCGTCAACCCCTTGGGAGGTTATTACAAGGGTAAATTCCAATTGTTCATATTTTAACAGTGGAAATGTTGATATAATTACCAAACTATACGATAATAATACAGTTAAGGTTCAAATCTTTGGAGAGAAAGTCAAAGAGTGCACCATTAAACTAAACAACAAAAAAACTATAAAGTTGATAATCCAACAGTAACAAAAGGAGAAGCTATGGATGTAAAAAAATGCCAATCAATTGAAGAAGTTAGAAATGAAATTGACGCCATTGACAGCCAAATCGTTGACTTAATTGGAAAAAGAAGTAAATATGTAAAACAAGCTGCTACTTTTAAAAAGTCTGTTGAAGATGTAAAAAGCGAAGATAGAGTCAAAGAGGTCATTTCAAAAACAAAAACAAAAGCTGTAGAAAACGGTCTTTCTCCTTTTATGGTAGAAGAGCTTTTCAAAGGACTTATCGATAAGATGGTTGCTTTTGAGATTGAGGAGTTTCAAAATACTAAGGCATTTTAAGCCTTAGTTTTTATACTCTTTTTTAAATTAGGAAATTTATTCTGTTTTCTTTGATTGCAATCCATTAGATCTGAAAAATCATTATTCTTCCAAAACTTCTCTCTTCTTGTTCTTTATAACCACCTTCACTACTATCATAGAGTTTCATCTTTTGGCCTTCAATTTCAGAAATAACTCCATCTGTATAATCAATATAGAAGTCCAAAACCTTTTCTACAATTTTTTTGGGAATAATGAAAGGCAGAACGAACAATTTCTAACTCTCAGGTAATAGACTCCATTAAGAGAAATAAGTTTCTTAACTGTTGCCATACCATATTTCATAATATGCTATTAGTTATGTTTTGATGTGTTACTTCATTTATTTTATCTTCAAAGAAAAAGAAAATTAATTATTTACTTTTTGTTCTATAGCTGGTAGCTGCAAGTTTTTACTATTAGGCTTTTTAAAAATACTGGGTATTTTCTTTTTCTCATCAATATAGATATCTACTCCACTATTAATGTATATATTTCCTTTATAGTAGTGGTCTTTTTCTAACTCAGATATAAAATAGACTCTATCTTGTGTAGTTTCTTCTGTTTCCATATTTAATACTTTTAAGTAGACCTCTAGGTCTTTTTCTAAAATATCCACTGGAATATATAGATTAGCTCTACTTTTATAATCTTCAAAAGAAATAGAGGTATCAAATAAGATACTCTTAAATTTACTAATTACAAGTTTATCTTTACTTAGTAGTGTTATTTTAAATTTTCCTAAACTATCAAAAGTAGAGAAGATCTCAAACATATCTCCATTTTTTTCTAAAGCTTCTTTTGGAAGAGATGAGCTAAAATCAGAAAATTCCTTTCTATCTCTAGTTATATTAGAATCTATCTTGTTTATATAAACTTTTTTTTCAACTATTTTATCTTTATAAACAATTTTATCAATCTCTTTTACTTGTTTTATAAGTTCTACAGTCTCGATTTTTTTTTCGTC
>JAOXRY010000399.1 GCA_025800305.1 Campylobacterales bacterium
CAGGTTGTCTTACAAATTGCTATCATAGTAATCCATGTATAGAGCATAATGTTATCAATAGATTGGATTGATTCAGATATATCCATTGTTACACTAGACCCTCCAAGGACACTTCCTTCTGGTACAGCGTGACAGTCAAGGCAGTTGGTTCCTTGATAGTTTTTGGAAGCAATAAATGGCACTGTTACTTTTATCGCTTCTTTTCCATCAGTAGTTGTTAAATATTCAGATTGAACTTTTCCAGTTTTTAATATTTCACGATCTATCTTAGTTTTTGGTTTTTCTTCTTCTAGTCCTTTTCCATATTGGCTATCAACGCCTTCACCTCTAAAGGTATAGAAATCTAAAATATTTTGAGAACTTGAAATCTTTTCAGCATAGATTTTTCTATTGTGTCTTTCCACAATCGTTCCTGTTAACATCATCATGTTAAGACCACTTAATGTCCCTTCTGCAATGTTAATACCTTTAGTTTCTACCTCTTTTAAAGAGTGATCCTCAAAGTTTTTTTCTATTGTTTCTAAAGTAATAGATAAAAAGATAAATAGTATGATGAAAACTATTATCTGTAGCTTAGTAGCGATACTAAGATTTTTATAGTATTGAAACATAAGTTGTCCTTAATTTTACAGCAGTAGTCACAAAGCAAATCCTATACCATTAAGTTTCAGGTTTATATGGCAAAATATCATTTTATTAAGTTCAATTACTTAAACTAAACAACTAATTGAAAAAAAAGAGTTTTATTGAAGA
>JAOXRY010000411.1 GCA_025800305.1 Campylobacterales bacterium
GGTGGTGGTAAAAAACCAAAAGCTCAAAAAGGTTCTGGTGGAGCTAGATGGGGTTCTAAAAGATCACCACTATTTGTTGGTGGTGGACAAATTTTTGGACCACAAAAAAGAAACTACAACCAAAAGATTAATAAAAAGCAAAAAGTTTTAGCATTAAACTATGCTATTAACGCTCAAGCTGAAAAAGGTTCTTTATTTGTAGCTGATTCAATCAAAGTTGAGTCTGGTAAAACTAAAGATGCGGTTTCAATTATTAATGAACTTAAGCAAAGAGATACTCTTGTAATTGTTGATTCAATTGAAGAGAAAACATACTTAGCATTTAGAAACATTAAAAATTGTTATATGATTGAAAAACAAGAAGTAAATGCTTACATTGTTGCAGCATATCACTCAGTGCTTGTTGAAAAATCAGTACTTGAATCATTAACAAAAGAGGCGTAAGATGGCAGATATTACAGATATTAAAGCAATATTATAGACAGAAAAAACAATCGAGCTTCAAGAAAATGGTGTAATCGTTGTTCAAACTAGTCCAAGAATGACTAAAAACGGTTTAAAAGAAGTATTTAAAGAGTATTTTGGTGTTACTCCATTAAAAGTTAACTCTTTAAGACAAGATGGAAAAGTAAAAAGATTTAGAGGAAGACCTGGAAAAAGACCAGACTTCAAAAAATTCTATGTTACATTAC
>JAOXRY010000412.1 GCA_025800305.1 Campylobacterales bacterium
GGAAGAATTTCTCTGGAGATAGGGCAGCTGGCCAGAGGTATAAGTGTGACTGGAAAGTTAGTGGCTAACCCTGTAAAGGAAAATAAAAATCGATCTACACCACTTGCTAAAGAGTCTAAAGCCTTCCACAAGGAGTCTTTAGGCGTGATTGCTAAATTTAATGAACGTAAATGCATGGGACTTCCTCTGTACGGAGAAGATCTACTAAGTGCATTGACCGTGGTTACATCCATTAAGCCCAGCAGGACAAGATTTTGTGGTATGGGATATGTAAATTGTCTGAATGCTACCACTTCTACGAACTCAAGGAAAAGTTGGAAAGAAATTCAAAATGAAATGAGATATAAAACCAATGCATTAACAGATCTTGTTAGCTTTTCTCAACGATATTTAGATACTCAACTTGGAATCTTTATGCAAAAAAGCCTTCAACAATTGAAGTAAAAGCTTTAAGTGATGGTAGTGCAAGACATAGCCTTACAACAAATGGTGAAACAACAACAGCAACCTGCCAAGAAGCAGGAGCAACTACCACTATTGACGGAACAGGAGCTGTTCATACCGACTTTACCAATGATAATGGTGTTGAAGCTAGTATTGATACAAATAGTGATGGTACAAGTGCCACATACTTTACAAACACAGGTGTGATTATAAGGTCAACAGCAGCAGAAACTCCTTTTGAAGAAGGAAACAAAGCTGTCATTAAAAAAGTTGATGGAATCATGGAGATGCACATCAGAACAAAAGTAACAAGAACATTGAAGGTTGATTAATGGTTAAATATATTTTTTTAGTAATTATTTCATTTTTATTGATAGGTTGTAGCAAAAGTGACATTATTGAAGAGAGGGTCAACTACCATGGTCTTTCACAAGGACAGACAATAACAGTATACTCTGGGGATCAAGTGATTCCTAGAGGAAATGATGCTGTTATTGACTTTGTTCACAACTCTGTAACCAACACAAAAACAGTAACACTTGTTTCTGGTTCTGCAGATCTTTTTAGGGACTCTTCACAGTTTGAGTAATTTTTTGTTTTTGATGACCTTATAGTGACTTTAATTTTGTATAATCTATCACTAATTATCCATCAACTATAAACACCTTTTGAAACCAAGATGAAACCTTTCTACCAAAAGAAAAATTTCTTTTAAAAAATCAAAATTTTTGCTAAAAATCTTATCTATTTTGCCGATAGATTAATTGTGATTTTTATCTATGGAGAAAAATGAAAAAAGTTATCTTTTTTGCTTTATTATTACCAGTGTTTTTAAAAGGGGAACTTCTTGTTCCTTTTAAGACAAATTACAACGATAAGATCTATGGTGATGTTGTAACAATCGGAGGGATTTTACAAACACCAAAAAATCACCGTGCAAAAAATAATGACCAAGCTTTTATGTACGACTTTGATGATGATAACAACTGGTACACAAAAAACTCATCAAAAGCTGAACTGATGTATCCAGATGAATCTTTTATAAGAATTGCCAAACTTTATTGGTGGGGACGGGCAACAGAAGATACAAAAGGTATCAATACAATCAAGTTTAAAACACCAACTACTAATGAGTACAAAGAACTAACTTCCGATAAGACTATTACAAAAAATAGAAGATATATCTCTATGAAAGATGTGACAACAGAGGTTATTTTAGGAAAAGAGGGAGAGTATTTCATTGCAGATCTAATAACTGAAAAAGGTTTTCACTCTTATGGTGGATGGGTTTTGGTTATGGTCTATGAAAATGAGATGGGAAGAAGACAAGAGATAACCATTCAAGATGGCTATTTTCATGTGACAAAAAGAGATAATCTCTCTATAGAACTAGATCCTAAAGAGATGCTTACAAAAGCTGTTGACTTTACGCTTTTTACAATTGATGGAGACAGAGAAGATAAAGGAGATAACCTTATTGTCAATGGAAAAAAAGCTTGGGATGAATACAACAATATTGATGATTACTTTAATGGGTTTAATGGAAAGAGAAACCTCTCCTATGACAAAGACCATTTCCAAGGAGATCTAATTAATAAAAAAGTCGATATTGAATTTACAACAAAAAAAGATATCTACCACCCTTTCTTACTTATTTCAAAACAGAAATTAAAACCTTTTAGAGAGAACTTTCTCATTCCATATTATGGAGCCAACTACTCCTTTTTTACCAGTAACTGGTCTATTAATCCAGCACCAAGAAAAGAGCCTACTGCTTCTGCAACCTTAAGCTATGGAGTAAAACTAGGACACGAAAGAAGAAAGTGGAGAGCTTTTGTAGATCTAAGCCAAAGCAATTGGTCAAATGGAAGTCTTCAAACATACGCTTTTGGAGGAGACTATATCTTTTACAAATACAACCATTTAAAAAGGCTTCTTGGTCCATTTGCTAAATATACAAATAGACATTTAAGACCTTATTTTGGTGGCTCTATTGGCAAGAGTACATTTCAAACAAATCTTGTACAAGAAGAAGATACATCAGAAGGTATGACATGGGAGATCCATGGAGGAACATATTTTAAAATTGGCTTTGTTAAGTTTGAGGCAAATTTAAAGTATGTTCATATTGACTTAACAGTCAAAGAGAGTGGGATAAGTGACAACAACATCCCATTTAAACATGAAGTAACTTTTAAAAATAGTATTTCAACTACTTTAGGTGTTAGTTTTTAAGAAGGAAGATTATGAAAATTAAAACAGGAATTATTCTAGCAGGTGTTATGTCAGCAAATCTTTATGGAGGCTTTTTTTCATACGATGATGAACCAGCAAAAGAGAAAAAAAATGAAATAAGAAAATCCAGTTCATCAAAAATAAAAGGTCATGATAAAAATCACTATGGTATTCCAAAAGGTC
>JAOXRY010000420.1 GCA_025800305.1 Campylobacterales bacterium
GTAATGGTGAATTATCAGATGATTGGCAAGATGCATGGGATAGTTTTTGTGGTTTAGATTTATCAGGAAAAACTGTTGCTTTATTTGGTCTAGGAGATCAAGAAGGTTATGATGAAGAGTATCTAGATGCAATGGGCACGATTTATGACCAAGTAGTATCAAGTGGAGCTACAGTTGTTGGAGAGTGGGAAGTATCTGATGAGTATACTCATAGTGAATCAAAAGCTGTTAGAGATGGAAAGTTTGTTGGTTTAGCATTAGATGAGGATAACCAAGATGACCTTTCAGACGAAAGAATTGAAAAGTGGTGTGATCAAATCAAAGGAAGTGTTCTTTAATAACACTTTGAATACTTTATATAGGGTAGCTTTGCTATCCTATGTTTTTTAGTTTTATTGTAATTATTAATTATAATAAAACTAAAAAATAAAAATCAAAAGGTAAAAAGTGAAAAAAAACTTATTAATCGCTACTTTAACAGCAGCAGTTGTAATGACACTAAATGGTTGTCAAGGAAAGTCTCCATCATGTGGTGTAGAGAAGAAAAAAAGTAATAAATTTAGAATTGATGAACTGGTAATTTTACCTCACCCTGGAAAAATGATAAAACATGGTCAAGTAAAAGCAACAAAACAAGAGAAGATGGCAATTAAAAAAATCAAGCAAGGGCCAGTTCCTCTATTTCAGAAAAAAATGCAAGAAGCTTTTAAGTTGGAGAAAAAGCTACAAAGAGGTGTAGCAAAAGGAAAAACAAAAGAGGAATTAAAAGATCTATTAGATCAGATTGCTAAGTTAAAAAGAGAAGCTATAGACCATAGAATAGATGCATTGAATATGATTCATAAAGTTGTTGGTGAAGAGAAATGGAAAAAAATCAACAAACTAACATATAAATAATAGATGAGAATTTTACTTACAGTTAAAGAGAAAGGGTATGTTACATTCTTTATAGGAATGATAATGCTTCTTTCTTTTTATGTTTTTTTTGAAAACTGTAAGTTAAAAAAGATAGGAGAAGACAATCATAAACAAGAGATTGTCCATAGCTATCATCTCTATAAAGATGGTATAAAAAATAGAGATTTTAATATAGAAAATCCTGACTACTATGACAATAGTGAACTTGTTGAAGAGTTATCTAAAAGTACACCCTTTATGGTTGATAAAGATGGTGTAACTATAGAGAAGTATATTATGTCATTTAAGTTTTATCCTCTAGGAACAAAGGATAAAACAATTAGCAAAGATATACTCTCCTTGTCTGTTTTAGATAAAGAATTTCAGGTCAAGTTTGTAGGAAAAGATCTAACTCTTTTTGGAAAGATCAAAGATCAAGGTTTTGTAAAAATTATCAAAAAAATAGATAATCAAGAGTACACACAGATTGTAGATAATAATAGGCTTATACTTATTATCGTGGTTATTCTAAATGTATTGTCATTTTTTTATTTTTTCTCCTTAATAAAAAATACCAATCAAGAGTTGGATTTTAAAAAAGAAGAATTTGAGGAGATGAAAAAAGATGTAAAAAGTCTCGCTTTTACAGATCCTTTAACTGGTGTAGCTTCTAGGTTAAAGTTTGATGAGTCTATAAAAGATGCAATTAGCTTGGCAGAACGTTTTGAAAATCAAAAGTTTAGTTTGGTACTTTTTGATATTGATAATTTTAAAAAAGTAAATGACACTTTAGGTCATGATTATGGAGATATTGTTTTAAAAGAGGTTTCCAAAGCTGCTTCGGAAATTGTTCGTGATAGTGATATTTTCGCACGTTGGGGTGGAGAGGAATTTGTTGTCCTTTCTCACTTTACAGATATTGAAGAAGGTGCTATATTGGCGGAACGGATTAGGGAAAGTATAGAAAATCTTAGGTTTGCTAAACTAGATAAGGTAACGTGCTCTTTTGGTGTTTCTGAATTTCAGAAAAATGATAATGAAGAAAAAATCATGAAAAGAGCAGATGAGCTACTGTATAGAGCTAAAGAAAATGGCAAAAACAGAGTAGAAAAGTATTCTAGTTAGGGATATTTTAATAGAATCTTGATACCAACTTTAACATTGGAAAAAAATGAAATTACACCAGTCTCTAAGAGATACAAACTATAAAATTAAAAGAATTGAAACCTCTGATAAAAAGCTTTACTTAAAGTTTTTAGATATGGGTTTTGTTGAAGGAGCAGTTGTTGAAAGAATAAGAAGTGCTCCATTAAAAGATCCTGTTGAACTTAGAATCCATGGCTATTTGATCTCTGTAAGAGTTTCAGAAGCCAAATTAATTGAAGTGGAAGAGATCTAGATGGTAAAAATAGCTTTTGCAGGACAGCCAAATTGTGGTAAGTCCACAATATTTAATATGATTTCAGGAGTAAATCAGCACATCGCAAATTATCCTGGAGTGACAGTAGATAAAAAAAGTGCTAAGTTTACCTATGAAAAACAGACTATAGAGTTTGTAGATCTTCCAGGAACTTACTCCTTTAGTTCTTACTCATTGGAGGAAAGAGTCGCAAAACAAGCAATTCTTAGCGAAAAACCAGATGTGATTTTAAATGTTGTTGATGGTTCTAACTTAAAAAGAAGCCTTTATCTTACGTTTCAACTTTTAGAGATGGGACTTCCTATTGTTGTGGTTTTAAACATGATGGATGTGGCAAAAACAAAAGGTCTTACAATAGACTCAGAAAAGATCTCTAAGATGCTAGGAGTTCCTGTTATTGAAGCTGTAGGTTCAAAAGGAAAAGGCGGAAAGAAAATTATGGACGCCTTACTGGAAGTTCATAATAACAAAGGTAAATATCAAGACTTTGAATTAAATTATGAAAAAGCTGAACCAGAAATTGCAGCAATTAAAGAGGCAATATCTGATGTAGATCTCAATATCAGTAAAAGATGGTTAGCAGTAAAAATTTTTGAAGGTGACCAAACCATAGCAGATACTTTAGAAGAAAAAGTCATCGGAATTACTGAACTGGGAAAAGAGAAAAATAACAAGTTTAAAGAGATTACAGGACAAGATTCTGAAAGTTATTTTGCAACATTAAGATACGACAGTTCGAGTTTAATTATAAGTAAGTGTGTCCAAGAAGAGAGGCTAGGAAAAGAGAGCCTTACAGATAAAATTGATAAGATAGTTTTAAATAGACTTTTAGCACTTCCTATATTGTTACTTATTATGTTAAGTGTTTATGAATTGTCTATTGTTATGGGGTATAAACTTACTGATTATACGTGGCCAATTTTAGCAGCCTTTAAAAATTTAGTTATTAGCATTTTACCAGCTCCTGATTATACAGAGGTGCCAATGATTACAGAGCTTGGAATTTGGCTTGTAAATAGTGCCAATGCTCTTTTAAACTACATTCCTATTTTCTTGATTCTTTTTGCACTGATTGCTATTTTGGAAGATGTTGGCTATATGCCAAGAATGGCTTTTATTCTTGATAGAATATTTAGAAAATTTGGTCTTCATGGACAGTCTACTCTTCCTTTAGTTTTAGGTGGAGCTTTTGTTGGTGGCTGTGCTGTTCCTGGTGTTATGGCAACAAAAGGAATTGCTGATGATAGAGCAAGAATGGCAACGATTTTAACAGTTCCTTTGATGAATTGTTTGGCAAAGGTTCCTTTTTATACCCTTTTACTAGGTGCTTTCTTCAAACCAGATATGGCATTGATGATGTTTTTTATCTCAACAATCACAGTTTTAATCGCTTTAATTATTGCAAAAATTGTCACGTCTACTTTTCTAAAGACTAGAGAGACAGCTCCTTTTGTTATGGAGATGCCTGTTTATCACTTACCTACAGCCAAAGGTGTAATCTTACGTGCTTTTCAAAGAGTGTGGCTCTATATTAAAAAAGTAGCAACAATTGTTATGGCTGTTGCTATTGTTCTTTTTGCCATGCTTCAATTTCCAGGGATTGATGATGAGAGACAAAAATATTATGATAGTAAAAGTCAACAAGCCTTGGAAACTTTTTTTAAAAAAGCTAAAAACAGTAAATATTATAGTGATGTAGATTCAAAAGAGGAAGTAAGCCAACTATTAAACTACTACGACAGCTACAGGTCTGAAAAGATGAGTGTGACATCAAAAGAAGCTGGAAAAAGAATAGATGAAGAGTTTTTGTTAAGAAATATCGAATTTTTCAAGTTTATCAAACCTAAAAAAGATAAAGAAGCAAGAAAAATAAATAAGCTACTAAGAAAGATCTCAAAACAGAGAAAAAGAATCCTAAGAGAGATTAAAAACGAAAAAATAGAAAACTCACTATTGGGAATGGCAGGAAAAGCTGTTGAACCAATTACACAATATGCAGGTTTTGACTGGAAAATTAATGTTTCTTTTTTAAGCTCTTTTGCGGCTAGAGAATCAGCAGTTGCAACACTAGGCTCTATTTATGAGAATAATAAAACTGGACAAAGAGCAGAAGATGCAATGAGAGATAATAGTGGATACACACCACTTCATGCAACAGCAATTATTATCTTTATGTTGTTAACACCTCCTTGTATAGCAACAATGATTGTTGTAAAAATGGAGACCCATAGTTACAGATGGATGTTTTTTGCAATATTTTTCCCAATTGCACTGGGGATTATTTTTGCTTCTATTGTCTTTACTATGGGACAAAATTATGGGTGGAGTGGTGTTGATGCAATGACCTATTTTTATGGAGTCGTATTGGCAATCACTTTACTATTGGGACTATTTCCATCAAAGATGATTAATTGGCGAAGAAATTAAAATTCAAGGAGAAAAATTGAAAACTAAATTATTAATTATGTCTTTATTGGCAACAAGTTCTCTATATGCTCATACTGCTATTATGGCTTGTTTTGACAATGGAGATGGAACAATAACTTGTGAAGGTGGCTTTAGCGACGGTTCAAGTGCAGCTGGTGTAAAGTTTAGGGTAGAGCAAAAAGGAAAAACTGTTATTAGTGGAAAACTAAGTGAAGATAGTGAGTTTACTTTTAAAAAACCAGATGGAAAATACAAAGCTATTTTCGACGCAGGAGAAGGTCAC
>JAOXRY010000001.1 GCA_025800305.1 Campylobacterales bacterium
TTAATGCTATAGGCATTGAATTTGACATTATTGGTATGGATGCTTGTCTAATGGGGAATTTAGAGGTGGCAAAATCAGTTAGAAATTATGGAAACTATCTCATTGCTTCAGAAGAGTTAGAACCTGGGCATGGGTGGGATTATAAAGATCTAATTAGTTGGATAGGGAAGAACAGTGCAGAGTCATTGGAAAATTTTGGAAAAAAGTTTGTTGATTCATTTCTTGATAGCCAAAGTCATAGTGCAACAAAAGATAAAACTCTTTCAGTAATTGATTTAACAAAAATTGAAAGTTTTATGAGTAGTTTTAATAAGCTTTTTAACTCTTTAGATGGAGATAGTGATTTTAACTATATTTTATCAGCGTCCAAAGATTCTCAAAAATATGCAGTTGATGAAAAAAATAATATGGCAGATGGAAGAACTTTAGATCTAAAAACTTTTCTTCAAAACATTAAAAGTAATCGAAGTGATTTAAGTAGTCAAATAGATGAGCTTAATAGCAAAATTGATGATTTTGTTGTTTATAATAGATACCAAGAGTCTAAGGTAAATTCCAATGGAATATCTATATTTCAACCATTGAACACTCCATATTGGAGTACACTTTATAAGAATAATGAAGATTTTGTATCTACAGAGTGGTTTAGTTTTGTTGGAGATTTTTTAACAAAAGGACTTGATGATACGCAAGATCCTGTAATTAGTAGTGAAACGAGTTGCACAAACAACAGTAAAGATGGCTATTGTCTTGATGTTAGTGATAATATAGGAATTAAAAGTGCGATGGATTATAATCTTTTAGTTTATGGAGATAAGTACCTTATTTTAGGTGCAAATAAATTAGAAAAAACAGAAGATAATAAATATTTCCAGCCTAAGACTGATGATATTTGGTTGTATTTCTGTGATGGAGACAACTACAGTAAGTGTATTATTCCATCAGCTTTTTATCTTCAAGACTATGATAATAAATACCTCTATTACTCCTATGGAGAAGTTAATAGTAAGCTTTCTCAGTTTTTTATTGAGATAGATAATACAGCAGGAGAGATCTCCCATTGGTCTGTTGAGATTGGAGATAATAATGTGTCTTCAAAACAGCAGCATACGATTGAAAAGGGTGATACTTTGAAATTTTATTACTATGTTGTAGATTCAGATGGAAATGGAGATTGGACAGCTGGAGATGAGATAGATTTTATAAACGATCCAAATACAGTTATTTCTAATCTAGGTGCAACAGTCTATTATTACTCTTTCTTTACAGATTTTAAAGGAAATGGGGTTAGTGGAACTATTCATAATACTTCTGAATAAATCTGTCCTAAAGAAACTCAACCATTATCTGTAGGTGTAAATCAGAGAACAATTATAGAAATAAAAAGAACGTTCCCTTTATTTTAAAAGCTCACAATCATAATGACTAAACTTACTATCATCACTAATAATCTTAAATCCATGAGATAAACTCTGACAGATAATCATCCTATCAAAAGGATCTCTATGATGATAAGGCAGAGAAAAAAGATTCATGGCACTCTTCCCATCAAAATCTAAAACTTCTACTCCCATATCTTCCAATATCTCAAAAATATTCATATCAATATCTAGATTACCAAGAGATTTTTTTAATCATCATTTCTGCAATACTTATAGAGCTAAGGTAGATCTTATTGGTAGTGTCTTCTAGATAGTTCATATAGTTTTTATTAACTTTTTCAGGCTCATAAACTAACCATAAAAAAATATGAGTATCGATAATTATGTTCATTTCATGTCGCCATAAAACATGCTATTTATCTCTTCTGATTCTTTATTAAAATCCTCTGGTACTTTGTATTTTCCTTGGAGTTGCCCAAACTTTCTCTTTTTTGTCTCTTCTTTATTTTGAACTGTGTAGTAGATCTGCCCCAAAGAAACCCCACCATCATTTGTTGGAGTTTGCTGATTATAAAAGTGTTTGATACTTTCTTCTTTGAGTCTATGAATCACAAGACCTAAAAGAGTCCTATTTTGAAAAACTCCGCCTGTGAGAATAACTTCTCTCTTCTCTTGCTTTGAGATCTCTATAACTATTTTCACAAGTGTATTTATAAAAAGAGACACAAGATCTTTATGGAAAAAATCAAACTCAATCTCTATTTGATTATCGATAATTTTATATTCAAAAGACTCAGAAACTTTTCTATCATAAGCCTCTTCACAAAGAAGCCCAGCTTCTCCCTCATAGCTTTGGAATTGGCAAAGATCTGAGAAGCTGGCAATTCCATCAAACAGTCTTCCCACTGAGCTAGATTTTACAGCATTGAGGTTCTTACTATAACTTTGGTGTAAGATCTTAATTTCACTCTCTTTAAAAGATCTGATTAATGGTAAGTCTAGTTCTAAAGCCTCTTCTAAAGAGTATCTATCAAAAACCATTGAAAGAGCAACTCTTCTTGGCTCTTTTATCGCTTTCTCTCCTCCAAGAAGTTTGATTGGTTTGAAATTGTATTTTCTCTCATCTCCTAAAAAGATCTCACCACCCCATAAAGTTCCATCTTCTCCATACCCAGTTCCATCAAAACTAAACCCTAGATAATCACCGCTCAGCCCAAACTCTGCTTTTACGCTGTAGATATGTGCCAAATGGTGCTGAACTTCCATAACTTCTACATCTTGTCTTTTCGCCCATTTTGTTGTCTCATAATTAGGGTGTTTATCGCAAACAATTAGATCTGGTTCAAAATCATAAAACCTTTTAAAAGTTTCAACCGTTCTTTCAAAAAAACCAAAAGCTTCCAAGCTGTTTAGATCTCCAATATGAGGAGAGAGAATTAAAGTGTCTTCAAAAGCAAGAGCAATTGTATTTTTCTGATTACCTCCAACTGCTAAGATCTTTTTATCTATCTTCTTTGGAAGTTTAAGAACCTTTGGAGCATACCCACGTCCAAGTCTTAAGATCTGAATCTCATCATTTACAACTTGCTCTAAACTATCATCAACTCCATTGACAATATCCCTATCAAAATCAACTATTAAGTCCACAAAAGGAAGCTTCTTTTCTATCTCTTCGCCAGTTGTAATAATCGGTTCATCGCCCAAGTTTCCACTTGTTGCTATAATTGGGTTCTCAAGATAATCAAAAAGTAAAACGTGTAAAGGAGTGTAAGGAAGAAAGCACCCTATTCTATCAATTTTGGGAGCCACAAGATCTGAAATATTTTTATTCTCTTTTTTAGTAAGAACAACAATCGGAGCTTCTTTAGAGTTTAAGATCTCCTCTTCTTTCTCTGTGACTTCTGCCAGACTCTTTACTTGTTCAAGATCTCTACACATCAAAGCAAAAGGTTTAAAAGGTCTGTTTTTTACCATTCTAAGTTTCTCTATAACCTCATCATTGACTGAATCACAAACAATATGAAACCCACCAATCCCTTTTATGGCAACAATTTTTCCAGATTTTATACACTCACTGACAGTTTTTAGATCTACACTAAGCTGTGGACCACACTTTTTACAAGCTACAGGTTGGGCATGAAACCTTCTATTTGTCGGATCTTCATACTCTTTTTTACAATCTTCACACATAACAAACTTAGACATAGAAGTGTTTTTTCTGTCATATGGAACTGTTTCAATAATAGAGTATCTTGTTCCACAATTGGTGCAGTTTGTGGCAATGTAGTTTTCAAATCTCCTATTTGTTCTAATATCTTCCAAACAATCATCACACACCTTAATATCAGGAGAAACCAAAGTTATTTTCAAATCTCTATCTTCACTAATTAAGATTTCAAAACCACTTTTGTCTGTTAGTTCTATTTGATTTTTTTCAATTGATTCTATCTTGGCAAGAGGAGGAAGTTTTTCTTCTAAGGCTTTATCAAAATCTTCGATAGATTCTTTAGATCCTTGTATCTCTAGAAATACTCCTAAAGAGGTGTTTTTTACAAAACCATCAAGATGAAGTTCCTTAGCTACTTTATAGATAAATGGACGAAATCCAACACCTTGGACAACGCCACCTATTAAGTAGCTAAATCTTTTCATTTCTAGCCTAATTTAGTTTTCTTTTTAATCTTTATATATTGATTTGTAAATTGGATCTCTCTAAAGAAAAGAATAAGAGAGATAATAAGAAAAATCATCGCTAAAATAAATGAACCAGCAATAAAATCATCACCATTTACAGACATCGAAGCACTGTAAAAAACACTAATAATCACAACAGCAGTCATAAGTCCAGCAGCAGTTGCAGCAAAAATTGCATAGTTAATATTTTCCATTCTTTTAATTAAAAAATGTCTTCTCTCTTCTAAAAACTTATCTTCAATTTCACAAAAAATTTCTCTATGACTATTTACATACTTATCAATCTCTTCAACTCTATCAATAACTCTTGTAAGTCTTCCAGTAAACATCCCTAAAAAACCAGCTATACCTGTTATCAAAAACACTGGTGCAACAGCAAGCTGAATCATCTGCGTAACTGTTTCTAGGCTTCCGCCTGTTAATCCCATCATCTAATTACCTTTTCTTATATAGTGAAATAATAGTATCTGTTGTCTTAACCTCTTCTATGAATATATAAATTTAGTTTTGTACTATTTTACAAAGAGCCTCTGTTATTATAGATAACTCATCACTACTTAATTTTCCTAATTTCTTTTTTATTCTGTTTTTTGATAATGCTCTTATCTCATAAATACAAGCATCACAATTTTTTTCTAATTTTTCCCGTTTTAAAATAGTATACCGATAAGGCAAAGTATCTGGTTCTATTACTGTTGAAAGTGGAATAACAATAACCGTCTCTAAAATCTCATTATCTGCCAAATCACTTATAACAACAGCAGGTCTTAACTTTCCGATTTCCCCACCTCGTGCTGGATCAAAATTGACTAAATAAATATCTCCTTTATTTAATTCCATCATCAACAGCACCATCTTCAATAGGATCTTTTCTTTGAGCAGAAGCAACCTTTTTTAATGTTTCTAGCTTTTGTTTTTTCTCTATTTTTTCAGCAAATTTTTTGAACTCTTTTTCAAAAATCTTGGGAACAAAGAACCCAACCTCCTCTTTTTTCCTACCATTTACAATAGTTATCATCTGATCTGTATCAAAAAATTTAACAGAGTTTCTCATACTTGCAAGTGTTGCTTCAATCATACATTTCCTTTTGTAAGATTAATTTGTAAAAATATTATAGCATCAAAAACTCTTCTATTTAGTAAAATTTTAATTATCTAAAGCAATCCCTTTTGAAAAATACGGATTACTCAGCTGAAACTTACTAACAATTCTGCTATAAAGAACTGAATTTTCAAACATACTTCCCATCATTACAAATTTGTCGATTTTAAATTCATCTTTTAATTGATTCATAGTTGTAATAGCAAGATCTCCTATTGCTTCAAAAATTGAGTATGCAATGTAGTGTTCGTCTGCACCTGCCAATTTAAAGCTAATAATTGAACCAATAAAAGAACCATAATCAAAACCATCTATATTAAAGTGTGTGTCGATTGTTAAACCACCATTTCCTCTAAACTCATAAGATTTATCTGAAACAGATTCAAAAGTTCCCTCTTTTAATTCTAAGATAGCTCCAATTGTCTGGAAAAGACTAAAGTCACCATTTTCGTTTAAGATCTTTACAATCTGAGGAAATTTAGCTTCTAAATTATTTAAAAGTCGCGTCTTAGTATCGTTCTTGCTAAACTGTTCCAAGATTTTTTCAAGGCTAAATTCTTGAAACTTAATGACCTTTTTACTACCTACAGCATTGGAAACTAAAAAGTTAATTCCACTTTCAACGCTTAAAGACGCTCCAATAGTTCCTTTATCATATCCAGCTTCTTTTGAAAGATTTAAAAATCTACTAACTTCACAATCTTCATCTAATTTCTCTAAAGATTTTGTAACAGGATTATCATGAATAAAAGTAACGTTCTCTTTTACAACAACAGCTTTTCTTTTACTTTGATCATTGAAAAATAGATATTCTAAATCACTCTCTTTTGCATTTAGTCCAGCTAGAGTGCTTTTCATATTGTAAGGAGCTTTGATATTTATGAAACTTTTTCCAACCATATCTTTTAAAATCTCATCTTGGATAGTCACTTTTAAAGTTGGTTTTTCAATAGAAAACAGTGCTTTTACCTCATCATCAGTTAAAATAAACAGTTTATGAATTGCCTTGCTATCAACAAGTAAAACAGAATCACCTTCACTGTAGTTTGGAGAGAAAATAGTGTTGTCAACAAATCGTTCACCTTGATTGCTGTAGTGATTACAAACAAGATTATCATCTAAATACCTATCGCTAGATGGATTGGCAACCAACTCTACACATTTTGGGCAAAGACTGATATCGTAATCTTTTGAAGAGAAAGGTTTTCCTATTTTAGAATCATCTTTACTTGTTGAGATCTCACCAAGAAAAACTGAATGAGGAAGATACTTTTGAGTAATTTCTCCAAAGGTTTGTAAAGCCTCTTGATTACTTTCATCTAAAACCATCTCATAAGATGTTCCTGTAAAAGAGACATTTCCTTTTACACCACTTTCATTAATTAGTGACTGTAAAAAACCACCAAAGTACTGATTTTCACTATTGTATTTTATTGTTTGCTTAATTGCCATGATTTAATTCTCCTTGACCTGGGTCTTGATAATGGTTGATAATTTCTTCCAAAGGAACTTCAGTCTCATTTTTTTCAAACTCAATTCCTCTTTTTTTCAACTCATTCATCGCTGTATTAATAAAGTCTTGAAACTTCTCTTTCATAAGATCTGTAAGATCTATTTTTACACTTTTAATATCTTCTGGAACAATTCCAATGATTCCTACTTCTGCCATTTTTTCCAACATAGAACAAATCTCTAACATCTCAACAATCTCAACCTCATGGGCTGTCTGCTTGTAGCTTCCCAGCCCTAAAAGTTCTTCTGCTGGAATGTTGTAAATCGCTCCTGCTTCATCATCCATTGTGATAGTATCTAAGATAATAACATGGTCGTAATCTTGATAATATGTCATCAGCTGAAACCCTAAAACTCCACCATCAACTAAAGTTACATCACTTTTAAATGTATAGTTTTTTTCAATATATCTTTGGGCATAAACACCGATACCCTCATCTTTATAAATAATAGTTCCAACACCTACAACTGCTGTTCCCATAGTAATCCTTTACCTGTTCACTTCATATATTTTATACTTTTTATTATTCCAAACTTGGCTAGGAATAACAAAAACTATAAAAAAAGCCAAGGAAGATCTGCTACGGCAAATCTTCCTCAGCCCAAAATCCAAAATTCTAAACTACTTGTCGTCTTTTTCTTTGACGTACTTGCTTCCACCAACAACAATGTTGATATCACCTTCACCCCAGAAATAAGTTCTCCAGAATTGGTAATAAACGTGAGACATTACCCATACAAGAATAATGTACATTGATAAATGGTGTGCATATCTTACATCCATGTAAGTTCCACCAGTTGCCCAAACTGTCCAATCAGTAACAAGATGTAACATCCAAGGCCACCATTCACCAATAGAACTAGTTCCATGAGGTAAACCATGAACATAGAGTTGAAGACCTGTAAGCAACATCCATGCTACTAAAATATGAAAGATAAAGAAATAAACAGCGTTATAACTATCTAAATGAGTTGAATCAAATCTTTTTACTCTATTTAGTGTTATAAGGTTTATAAATACCTCTTTAAACTCCTTAAAGTTTTTAGCATTCGGAATAATCTTCTTGTATGGTTTCTCAAACTTTGAGAAAAAATACAAATATGCAACAACAATACTACTAACATCAAAAATAATCGCTGCAATTAGGTGAAACCATCTATTCCAAGCCATAACATACTTGTCAACAGCTGGATCAGCGATAAATGTTTGATAATAAGGATGACCAATATACAAGCCTGTAATTACTGCAATAACCATACACAGAGCAACACCCCAGTGTATTAGTCTTGTTGCAACCGTCATCCTTTGTATTTTTTTATAACTCATAGCGTACTCCTTACTATACAGCGCAGCTTGTGTTAACTTTAAACTTACTCAGCTCTCTTCCTTTTGTATCAACAATGTGAACAGCACACGCAATACAAGGGTCAAAACTATGGATAGTTCTTAAGATCTCTAGAGGTTGCTTTACATCAGATACTTTTGTACCAATTAATGATGCTTCATAAGCCCCCATTCTTCCTTTATAATCACGTGGGGCCGCATTCCAAGTTGAAGGAACAACTGCTTGATAGTTTTCAATTTTTCCATCTTTAATTTTCACCCAGTGACCAAGTCCTCCTCTTGGAGCTTCAGCAAGGCCGTGACCTTTTGCATTTTTACTTACTTTGTCAAAGTCAAACTCTGTCCAAGTTGAAGTATCACCATTGGCAACATTTCCAGCCAACTCATCAACCCACTCAATCATTACATCAGCCATAAGCTCTGTTTCAATAGCTCTTGCTGCTGTTCTACCTACAGTTGAGTAAAGTGCAGCTGTTGGAGCTGGTTTTCCAAGTCCTAATTTCTCACCTAAAAGTCCTAAGAAATTAGTAACATATTTTGTAATTCTCTCATCACCAGCAGCAACACCAATAACCATTCTTGCCAGTGGTCCAACTTCTACTCTATTATCATCATAAATTGGTGATTTAATCCATGAGTATTTTTCATCGGTTTTAAGATATGCAAAACCGTCTTCTTTATTTTCAAGACCTGTATATTTAGGATTTGTTACACCATCATAAGGGTGAAGTGGTTTTCCATCTTCATACCAAGCGTGAGTTACATCTTCTGCAACTTTATTGTGATCAAACTCTTGAAAAGTTGAAAGATCCCCATTAAGAACAACACCTGAAGGAAAAAGAAGAGCTGATTTATAAAAACCATTGTCATCTAATCTAAAGTCTCCATAACTTAAAAAGTTTTTAAGACCAGCACCAGTACCGTCTAATGCTTCATCAACATATTTTACACCAGCCATTGCTAGATCTGGTAAGTAAGCTGTTTTAATAAAGTGACTAAACTTCTTAAGAAGTGTTTTAAACAGTGCTATTCTAGCTGGGTTTTGGATATCTTGAACACAAGTTACACCACCAACAACCAATGATTGTGGATGAGGCATTTTACCACCAAAGATAGCCATAAGTTTTGCTGCGTCTCTTTGAAGATCTAATGCTTGTAAATAGTGAGCTGTTGCTATTAAATTTTGCTCAGGAGTTAATTTATAAGATTTATTACCCCAGTAAGCGTTAGAAAAGATCCCCAATCTACCTTGTTTTACAAACTTTGTTAATCTTTCTTGAATTTGGATAAATTCAGACTCACTTGCACCATATGGAGTTTTATGCCAATTAAAAGCCTCTTTTGCAGCTTTTTTAGGATCTGCTTTAAGTGCTGATGTAATATCAACCCAGTCAAGACCGTGAAGGTGATAGAAGTGAACAACGTGATCGTGTAGGTAAAGAGCACCTTGAATAAGATTTCTAACGATTCTTGCATTTTTTGGAATTGTAATATCAAAAGCATCTTCAACAGCTTCTATTGATCTTTGGTAGTGTGTACCTGTACAAACTCCACAAATTCTCATTGCAAGTAAACCACAATCTCTTGGGTCTCTTCCTTTAAGAATTTCTTCAATTCCTCTAAACATTGTAGAAGATGAATAAGCATCTGTTACAACATTGTTTTCATCAATGATTGCCTCAATTCTAAGGTGTCCCTCAATTCTTGTAATTGGGTCAATTACTAAATGTTTTTTTGCCATTATTTATCTCCTTCTTCTTGTTCACCTGATTTTTTACCTGCAGCTATTGATCCTATTGCGTGAACCCCAATACCTACAGCCGTTGCT
>JAOXRY010000099.1 GCA_025800305.1 Campylobacterales bacterium
CTGCTTTTAAACCAAAGTGGATAAATCTATCAGCTTTTTTCACCTCTTTAGGATCCATTACAGTAGCAGGATCAAAATCTTTTACTTCGCCACCAATTTTTGCTGCTAATCTTTCTGGATCGAAAACTTTAAATGTATCAATACCACACTGCCCATCAACAATCTTCTTAAATGAAGTCTCTCTATCGTGACCTAATGCGTTAATCATACCAATACCAGTTACAACAACTCTTCTCAAAATATCTCCTAAAATAGTATTTTTAAAAAAATTCCTTAGATTCTTTTTAAAAAGACTATAAAAAAAGAGGGACATCTCTGCCCCTCTTTAAATGGTTATTACTGTTTTATATTAAGACTTAGCGTTTTCAATATAATCAATTGCATCTTTAACAGTTGCAATTTTCTCAGCATCTTCATCTGGAATTTCGATATCAAACTTCTCTTCTAAAGCCATTACTAGCTCAACAACATCAAGACTGTCTGCTCCTAAATCATCTGCGAACTTGGATTCTTCTTTTACAGAACCTTCATCTACATTTAGTTGTTCAACAACTATAGCTTTAACATCTTCGAAAAGTGCCATTTTTTCTCCTATATTTATAAATTAAATTTTCGTATTGTACCACAAATAAATTTTAATTACTTGCTTTGTTCAATATATTCTTCGTAACTTCCTTTGAAGTCAATAATTGAGCCATCATCTTTAATTTCAATGATTCTATTGGCAAAAGCATCTATAAGCTCTCTATCATGAGCCACACAGATTACATTTCCTTCAAAAGTATGTAAGGCTTCACCAAGGGCAATAATTGCTTCTAAGTCCAAGTGGTTTGATGGCTCATCAAGTACTAAAAAGTTTCCACCTTGAAGCATCATTCTGGACATCATCATTCTGTGCTTTTCTCCACCACTTACACTATTAACTTCTTTTTCTTGCTCCTCACCACTAAAAAGCATTCTTCCTAAACAGTTTCTAATAGTTGCCAGTTCTGCTTTTTTATCAAAGCTTCTTAGCCAATCATAAAGGGTGTCATTTCCTGTGATAATATCTGCTGTATCTTGCGGAAAATAATCATGCTCTATTGTAGCTCCCCATTTCACTTCACCAGAATCAGGTTGTAAGTCACCAACTAAAATCTTACAAAGTGTTGTTTTCCCAACACCATTTGGTCCAATTAGTGCAACTTTTTCATTTGGTTCAAATTTCAAACTTAGATCTTTTAATACTTCTAAGTCATCATATTTTTTAGAAACACTAACAACTTCTAAAGCTTCATTTCCCATCTGTCTTTTAGCTTTAAATACAATACTAGGATCTCTTCTAGAACTTGGTTTGATCTCTTCAAGATCTAGCTTATCTAATTGTTTTTGTCTACTTGTTGCTTGTTTTGCTTTTGATGCATTTGCAGAGAATCTTGCGATAAATTTTTCTAACTGTTCTTTCTCTTTCTCCTGCTTATTTCTTGCCATCTCTTGTTGCTTTTGTACTAGATTCGCAGCGATATACCACTCATCATAATCCCCTGTAAACTCTCTTACATTTTGATAGTCAACATCTAAAATATGTGTACAAACAGAGTTTAAAAAGTGTCTATCGTGAGAGATAACAACCAATGTTCCTTGATGTCTTTTCAATTCATCTTCTAACCAACCAATTGTTGTAATATCAAGGTTGTTTGTAGGCTCATCAAGAAATAGAACATCTGGTTTTGGAAAAAGCACTTGGGCTAGTAGGATCTTAAACTTATCACCACCAGTTAGTGTGCTCATAAGCTCTGTATGTTGTTCTGAAGGAAAACCTAATTGCTCTAAGATCTTTTCAACTCTTACATCTGCCTCATACGTTGGATCTTCTTCAGCTGTAATTATCTCTAATTCTGATAATCTATTATTGACAGCGTCATCAGAAAAATCACCAGTTGTATATAGCTCTTCTTTTTCTTTGATTGCATCATAAAGTCTTTTGTTCCCCATTAAAACAGTATCAGCAAGAGTAAACTCCTCATAAGCAAATTGATTCTGCCCTAAGACACCAACTTTTAGGTCTTTACCAATTTGAATATCTCCATCAGTTGCTTCAATCTCTCCTGATAATATTTTTAAAAATGTAGACTTTCCAGCACCATTGGCACCAATTAAACCATATCTTTTACCAGCGTCTAGTGAAAGGTTTACATTTTCAAAAAGTACCCTATTTCCATATCTCATTCTTAAATCAACAACGTTAACCACAAATAATTCCTTCTATTTTTTTAAATTTTTCAGCATCTTTTTTTAGACTTTTATTTTCTATCATTAGTAATAAATATTTTTTAACTAAAGATGGTACAGATTCAGGATCAAACTCCCAATCTGTAATCTGCTTTTCATCAGTTTCTAATAAAACTGCTAGGTTTTTATCTTCTAGATCTAACTTATCTTTTGCAGATGTAATCACATTATTTTCAAACTTATCATCATACTTTTTGATTTTAGATAAAGAATCTATAATAAAATCTGTGGTCACATCTTTTGTTAGATCTACCTCAACTCCACAAAGATGAGCTCTAATAATCTCTCCTTGCATGGCTTCTGTGTATCTATCAAGGTAGTACTGTTTATCTTCGTAAAAACTTGTTGCACTTTTTAAAGTCTCATCAATTTCATCAGCAGAATATCTCTTATCCAGTTCACTAAGTTCTACAACTTTTGAAGATTTATCAAACTGCAAATATCTCTCTACTGCTCCAATAATAATATCTTGTGGACTCACCTACTCTCCCAATAACTTTTTCGCATGATTAAAAGCGTCATCAGTGATCTTGTCTCCACTAATCATCCTAGCAATCTCTTTTGCTTTTCCATCAAAATCAAGCTTCTTCACCCAACTTCCGCCATCTTTCTTCTCAATTAAATAATGATTATCAGAAACAGAAGAAAGTTGAGGCTGATGGCTAATGGCAAAGATCTGATAGTTTTTAGAAAGAAGTTTCACAACATTAGCAATTGCTTGTGATTCTTCTCCACTTACATTAGCATCAATCTCATCAAGAAACAAGATTCCTTTTGTATCTTTATTAAGGCTAATTCTTCCAGCAAGAAGGGCTAAACGAAGCCTGTTAAACTCACCAGAACTAATTTTATTGAGGTTTACCCCTTTAAGCTCAATAGAAACTTCATCCATACCTAATGCATAAAGATCTGTAGAAGCCAATTGAAACTGTGCTGTAGAGAGTCTTAACTTCTCTAAAAACTCATTAACAAGCTTTTCTAGACCCTCTTTTGCTTCATTTCTTCCTTTTGAGATCTCTGTAGCTTCATCAGTTACAACTTTTAAGATCTCCTCATACTCTTTCTCTTTGTTAAGGACTTCTTCATCAATATTGTCAAAAGTCTCTAACTCAGCCTCTTTCTCTTTTAGGTACTCTAAAGCTTCCTGTTCACTTCCATATCTTTTAACCAATGATGAGACCTTTTCAATTCTGTCAAGAAGTTCATCTGCGTTGATATTATTCAGCTCTTCAAGTTGCTCTAACTTATTTTCAAAAACAGCTCTTAACTCATTCATTGTCTCAGTAAAACTATCAGAATCTTCACTGGCCAAATTAAGAGCTTCAACAACACTATTTTCTAAATCAAAGATTCCATTGGCTTCATTAATTGCTTCTGTGATCTTCTCTTTTTTTGAAAGGGTTTTCTTTAGATCTAAAAGTTCTTCATACTCACCCTCTTTTGGGTTAACACTTTTAATCTTATCAATTTCATAAAGAGCAAACTCTTTTTTTTCTTCTAAATTTTTCTGAGCATCTTTTAGCTTTTTTAGATCTGCTTCAAGGATCTTATATTGTTCGTAATTCTTTTTAAAACTTTTTAGCAGTTTGTTATGAGATTTCCCTTTGACACTGAGATCTAAAAGCTCTAAAAGTGACTCATTCTCAATATCTTGTGTATCTTTAAGATTGAGAAAACGAACGCTTTTATAAAGGAGATCTTTTAAAGCCCCTTTTCCAATCTGACTATCATTTAAAAAATACCGAACTTTATCCTTCTTCACTTCACGGATAATGTTCTCATCTTCAAGTTCTACTTCATCAGACTTAAGATTTGAAATAGAGATCTCAGCCAAAGAAGCATTTGGTTCATTAAAGCCAAACACAGACAAAACCTGAGAGACAAAGACAGATTTACCAGCCCCACTAGGACCAGAAAAGATATTCAACCCCTTAACAGGTTCAATCTCTACCTTATCAAAAACAACAGCATCTTTTACTAAAATACGATTAATCATAGTCGGGATTTTATCAAACTTTCTCTTTTACATTTTAATGATAGAATCAAGATATGAAAAAAGAAATATTTTATTCAGAGGAACTTCTCATTCCTCGACCATTGGCTTTATTGATTTTGTTTTTAGCTATTTTTTTTATTAGTCTTACAATATTAGATGTCCAATTAAAAGATTTAACAAAATACATTATTTCAGCATTATTTCTTACTGGAGGGGTTTTCTTTATTATTGAAAGATATTTAAGAAAAAAATTTGTCATCAAATTGGAGTTTCGTGAGTATTACTTTTTATTTAAAAAGTATAAGTTTCAATATGTAGATATTAGAGGTTTTGAATTTAAAAATAATAAGATCACTCTATACATGAAACACTACAAGCCTCCTATCAAATTCAACTTTCTTAGTGAAGATGATGCAAATAGAGTAGCAATTATTCTAAAACAAAAGCATATTTAAGAAATATGCTTTTGCCCTAACCATTTACTTATAGATGTTAGTTGGGAAATATCTTTTGGTTCAGTATTCATAATTTCTGCTAGGCTTTTAACTCCCATTGAAAGAAGATATTGCAAATTATCATCAAAAGATGCTTCTTCAATAACAAAAATATTATCCTTATGAACTTCAAACATATAGCCACCATTTGGAATTGGTGTTTGAGAAAGTGTAACTGTATAGTGGTCTTTAAGAATACTTTCGTTTTGTGAGTACATAAGTCCAATGTTATAACCTTCATTGGCAAAACCTTTTATTGCTACAACCAAAACTTTTGTTTCACCTTGTTTAGATGAGTTAAATATATTTATAATATCTTTTATTGTTGAATAAATTGGGATTTTTGAAAACAAAGACTCAAAAAAACCTGCTAATTTTGTCTCCATAAAATGTCCAACAGAATAAAGGATAATAAGAAATATACCTATTACAGCTATAATCCATAAAACTTCGTTTTGTTGAGGGGAAAATCCTATAAACTGAAAAAGAGTATCAACGAGAAGATTAATTTTCCCATAGACCCATAGTACTACAATAACAAT
>JAOXRY010000016.1 GCA_025800305.1 Campylobacterales bacterium
CCTCTCTTTTTAGCTTCTTTGTATTGATCTTTATAATATTGAACAAGTTTTTTTGCATCTGCCACTGACATCTTATTCACTGGAGCCCATAATTCAGAATCAGTAATCAAATTAATTCCTTTTTTCAAATCTACTTGCCAAGGACTGTCTTTTACTCCTGAAGTCAACAAACTATCCATGACACCACTTCCATCCAGATCTTTTCTGTCTGTTTTGTACTTTTTATCAGGTCTTACTTTGACAGATAATTGATTCAAAGCTTTTCCAGCAGTATCATAAACGAATGGTGTCATTTTTTTCATTCCATAATCTATAGCTTTCTTTTGAAATTTAGGATCTCTCATTAATTCACTAGCTCCAAATCTACCCATTTCAATAGTTTTCTTTGCCAACCAAGGAATACCATGGTGATACAAAGCATCTGCTGCTATTCCACCAACATCTGTCATTAATCCATCACCTTTTAAGCTTTTTTTTACCTGTTGAATTACTTTTCACATATCTAACTTTTTTTATTCCACAAATTGGACAATGACAATAAAACTGTTCTCGTCCATTTTTATCGGTTTG
>JAOXRY010000102.1 GCA_025800305.1 Campylobacterales bacterium
AACGCCTTCTTGAACTTCTTTTTTAAGTAAGGTGAAACAAGAGCCATGCGAGATTATATTCATGGTACTACACTTGGGCGCTACCTAATCTTTATCAAAAGAATAACTGGTGAGTACATTGGTTCTGAAAGAACAGAAAGATCAAGTGGAGAACTTGTAAAGATACCTTCTTCTGTGTTATCTCCCAAAAATATTAAACCGGAGGTTATCAAAAATACTCCTTTTGGAACAAAATGTTTTTTTTTATAAATCTTGACAAATCTCTTTTCAACAAGGTGTTGAAACGAAAAAAGTAAGATTTATGAATTTACATCATGTAGTTTTCTATGATTTTATTTTTTGTGTCTCCACTATTAAAGAGTATACGTCCTTGTAGGTGGTGTTCAGTATGGCACTAATTGTTTCATATCACAACTTTATCTTATGTTTTGAACACAAATGAAAAATATTTCCACGACTTTTCTATAATAAAAAACTATTACCCGCTCCGCAAACTCCTGCGGTGGCACTTTGGGCAGGTAGGCTATTTTGTTGTATTTTCTTTGTCTTTAAAAAAAAATGTCTTGTGTATGTACAGGTCCGGCGCTGAAGCGAGGCTATGAGTT
>JAOXRY010000024.1 GCA_025800305.1 Campylobacterales bacterium
TACCCTCTAAAGCATGACCATAAATAACTGTGTTTTCGTATTTATGGCTTTGTAAAATACCTTGAAGTCTTGTTGCCATTTCTGCAAGGTGTTCAATAGGACAGGCAATATCTTCAATAACACTTGTAGTTCCCTTCTCTCTATTTCCAACTGAAGCTGGGAAAACTCCCTTTCTAATCTGCCAATAGTTCATATACTCTTCTTTTTTATCAGTAAATGAAACAGGAACTACAGTCTCTTTAGTCTCTACTTTTTTTGTGATAATCTCTATATTTTTTTGAAGTTCTTCTTTACTAGCTGCTCTTGTTTCGATTAAAAGTGCAGTTTCATCCCCTTCTAATCCTTTTAGATAATCAGGAAGTCCAGGTTTATTTGAAATAGCTTTTAGAGCAACCTTATCAAGAAGTTCACCTGCATCCACTTCTTTCTCACAATCTTGTTTTAAAACTGTGATTGCCTCACAGGCCTCTTTTAGAGTAGGAAAAAGGATTAAAGCACTTGCTCTATCTTTATAGTTTTCAACAGTATTTAAAGTAATCTCTTTCATAAAAGCTAAGGTACCTTCACTTCCAACCATTAAATATTTAATAATATCTATTGGGTCTTCTGCTTTTAAAAATGAATTAATAGCATAACCCGTAACATTTTTTATACTATATTTTTTTATAATCTTCTGAAAAAGATCATTATTTGATAAGATTCTTTTTCTTATAGAAGATAATCCATCTAATAATTCACCATGTGAAACTCTAAAAGAGAGT
>JAOXRY010000032.1 GCA_025800305.1 Campylobacterales bacterium
GAGGTTATCTGTTATGTCAATGAGCCTTTTGTGTATGAATCGGCTGAAAAGAATAAGACGACAAGAAGTTATGCAGCAGTTGTTGAGGCTATTAGAGAAAATAGAGATAAGCCAATGATCTTAGCTTGTGGAAATGCTCCGACGTTTATTTATGCAGCGATTAAGACTCTTATTGAGGAGAAAGTAAATCTTAGTAATGTAGGGTTTTTATTTTTTCCTGTTGGGTTTGTAAATGTAGTAGAAAGCAAAGAGTATGGGAAAAGATTTATAGAAGAGTTCGAGACAAACGGAATCATAATGGAAGGAAGATTTGGTAGTTCAACCATGACTGTATCGGTTCTTCATGCACTTTATAAACTAATCAAGGATTATGATGGCACACAAAAATATAATGGGAAGTGAGGTAGAGAAGGGGTATAAGTGTAAGCCTGTTGTAAAAGATCCTAACCGTCCAATAATGCACTATAAAACCCAGCTTTTTATTTGTGATGGTGGAAGGTGTCATAAAGTTGCAAAGGATCAATTTGCTGATAAGTTAAGGGAAATTGTAAAAGGGTTAGATCTTCAAAGCGGAGAGAATCGAATTAAGATTACTAGGACGATGTGTTTTGGTGCTTGTAGGTTTAAGCAAGTGGGACAGTTTGTGGAAAATAGTCAGAGAAATGGATTTGAAATAAATAGTAATATTTGGTTTAAAAATGCCCATAAGATCTCTGATGAGAAGTGGAGAAAGATCTTTATGGCAATTAGTAAAAACCAAGATATTAAGGTTTTTGTTGAGCAGATAGAGATGGAAGAGGCTTGATGTTAGAAGATCTAATTAAAGCTATCAAAAGTATAGAAGTTATACAAGGTAAAGAGAGAGAAGATCTTAAAGAAAAAGATGAAGAGGCTTTTCAAGGTTTTAGAGATAGTGTAGATTTTGAGAATGTGGTTTTTAGTGATATCTCTAGTTTTCAACAGGTTTTAAAAGTTTTCAACAGACCTTTACATTTTGAAAATCTTTTTTGGTACAGTGAGTCCATAGGTTTTTTACTTAATCCTTTACATCTTAATACTCTTTTAGACTGTAATTTAAAAAGAAAATATCAACTTCAACAAGAGTTGAAAAAACTTTATAAAAAGCTAAAAGATGTCTATCGAGCAAGGCTAGAAACAGAAGGTGGCTCTGTTTATGATGAACATGGTTTTGTGAACACTGGATTAGGAAAGCTAAGAGTGGGAATTGATAATATGATTAATAAAGTTGTTGTTCATATTCCTCATAGTGGTTTGGTGATTCCAGATGAGTTTAGAGGAGATTATCTTTTAGATGATGAGGAGTTGGAACGAAATATTTATCAATATGCTGACTATAAAGCTGATAAATTTTTTGGAGGTTTGACCAGCAGATATGATAGTGTGATTAGCCCTTATTCAAGATTGTTCTTTGATCCTGAAAGGTTTTTTGATGATGACTTAGAACCTATGGAAAAAAATCATGGATTAGGATGGTTTTATCACAATGGAATTTTAGATAAAAAGCCTCTAAGATCTAAAGACAATAAGGAAAAAATCGCTAAGTATTACCACCAACACCATAAGAAACTTACTGACTTAGTAGAAGAGAAATTAAAGATCTTTGGAGAGTGTATTATCATTGATTGCCACACATTTTCCAATGAAAGATATTGGTTTATGGATAAGAATTCCCCTTTGCCTGATGTGTGTATCGGTTTTGAAAAGTTTCACAAAGATGAAAAACTTATTAAAGAGATTGAAAAAGTCTTTCTTGGAAAAGAGATCTTGATGAACTCTCCATATAGTGGAAGTATGGTTCCTAGTAAGTTTTATCAAAAAGATAAGCGGGTAAAGTCTGTTATGATTGAGGTAAACAAAAAGCTTTATTTGCAAGAGGATAATGTAACAGTTAAAAATAGGTTTGTGCCTTATGGATCTCAGATTGGTGGAATGAATTTTTTGTAAAATATCAAACTAAAAAGGATAGAAATGAATGATGGAATTTTAATAATTATCCCTGCAATTGTTATGACAGGAATTGTTGGGTTTTTAGTGACCCTTGCAATTAGTACAAAAAAAGCATCTGATAGAAGAAAAGCAGAAGAGCAAAAAGAGCAGTAAAATCAAAAAATTAAAAATTGGTTATACAACAGGGGTTCATACTTCTTTTGCTTTTAAAAGTGGTTTGGAAGCTTTTCTAAGATCTAATGAGACTACCTCTTTTAAAACAAACAAGATGGATAATGATGATCTTGATGTAACAAAAGGGTGTGAGATTGTTGTTACTTTCTCCTATGACAAAGAGGAGTTAGATCTCAATCCTACTTTTCAAAATCCAGAAGTTTTTAGCAATATTGAGATCTATGCAGGAGTTGGTGTTGGTGTTGTAACAAAAAGAGGTTTGAAGATCTCTCCTACTTATCCTGCTATAAATCCAGTTCCTTTGAAAGCTTTGGAAGATATTGCCAACTCTTTTGTGATTGATAAAAAGATTTACTGTTCTGTTTCTGTTACTGATGGAGAAGAGATAGCCAAAAAAACTGCCAATGGAAAAGTTGGTGTTGTTGGTGGGATTTCTATTTTAGGAACAACAGGTTTTGTTAAGCCGATTTCCAATGAAGCTTATATGGATTCTATAAAAGAAGAGGTCTCTTTTATTGAAGCTAATAGATACGATACAATAGTTTTTACTATTGGAAACGGCTCTTTGGCAAAGGCTAAAGAGAGTTATAAGGAAGAGCAGATTGTGGAGATTGGAAACTTTGTGAAAGAGAGTTTTGATCTTTTATGGAATAGGAACTTTACAGATGTAGTTCTTTACGCAGGAATTGGGAAAATGACAAAAATTGCCCAAGGATTTCCTAATACCCATAATCGTTTTGGAGACATTGATTTTCAGATCTTAGAGAAGTGGCTAGGAAGAGATCTCAGTGGGTTTAATACAACAAAAGAGATAAGCCAGAGTTTTGAAGAGTTTGGTGGTATTATAAAAGAGAAAGTAGAAGAAAAATATAAAGTTAAGGCGAGAATAGTTTGGTAACAATTATTGGTAATGGAGTAGGGGATTACGACTTTTCTAGGATAGAACTAGATCTATCAAGTTTTGATAAAGTTGTTTGTTATAAAGACTTTAAAGAAGATAGAGAGAATGTTTTAAAGCTTGACTATAAAGAGACAAAAAAATATCTTTTAGATAATGGAAAAGATCTTAATATTCTTTATGTTGTAACAGGTTCTCCTCTGTTTTTTTCCGCTGGAACTCTCATTGGCAAAGCTTTAGAAAAAGAGAACATTCCATACAAAATAATCGATAATCAATCTAGCAAAAGTTATATCCTTTCTCACTTTGGAATCTCTGAATCAAATTGCGGAGTTTTATCTCTTCATGGACGAGAGAGAGTAGATCTTTGTGAACTTTTAGCTAAAGAATACACCTTTGTTCTTTGTGATGAAAAATCTATTGGAAAATTAAGAGAAGTTTTTTGTTATTTAGAGCCAAAAGATCTAAGAGTTTATCTTGGATATAAACTTGGATTTAA
>JAOXRY010000036.1 GCA_025800305.1 Campylobacterales bacterium
CATGTTCTTTACAAAGGTAGTCAATATTATGCAAAAGATATTTTACCAGTAAGTCTTTTTGGATAATTTATTTATCTAGTTATGTTATAGTACCCATAATTTGAAAAAAGGAAAAACGTGGCTTATATTGAATTAACAGAAAAAAATTTCAGTGAAACTATTGAAAATAATGATATTGTTGTTATTGACTTTTGGGCAGAGTGGTGTGGACCTTGTAAAGCTTTTGGTCCTGTATTTGAAAAGGTTGCCAATGAGGTTTCTGATGTTGTATTTGCAAAAGTTAATACAGAGGTAGAACAAGCATTAGCAGGTCACTTTCAAATCAGATCTATCCCAACACTAATGATTTTAAGAGAGAATATTATTGTTTTTAATCAAGCAGGTGCTTTACCAGAGGATGGTTTAAAAGATATTGTTCAGCAAGTTAAAGATCTAGATATGGAAATGGTTCGTAAAGAGATTGAAAAACAAAATCAAGAGGGACAAGAGTAGTTCCAAAACTTCTTAAACACAGCTACAAAAGAGGGGGAATCTTTTGGCTGTGTTTTATCTCTAAGTTTCACTATAAGTATTATCGTATAGAACAATTAACCATTTGTTAAAAATAAGTAAACAAAAGTAAATTAGTTCTTTTCTTCTATTAAAGCAGTTTTAGCATTTTTTGATAATTTTTTTATTTGATATTCTCTTTTTGAAGCGTGACTTTTGTCTTGGCACTTTTCACTATAAATAAGTTTTACAGGTCTTCTTGAACTTGTATATTTTGCACCCTTTGGTGAAGAATTGTGTTCTTCAACTCTTCTAGCAAGATCCGTTGTGATTCCTGTGTAGTAGGTTTTGTCACTACACTCTACAATATAGACAAAGTAGGGTTTTGATGAGTTCAAAGCCTAAAAAAGCTCCAACTCATCTGATTCATCTGATTCTACATTTGTTCCTGTAAGAGTAACTTCTAGCTGGAGACAACTACTAAAAAGGGAACTATCAAGGTAGTGGATGTCATTAGTAGATTTTTCAACAAATATGTGATTTCTCCAAGATACAAGGTCATCAACAACACTAGCTATAATTGTAGAACAACTTTTTCTAGTTTTATTATCTAGCTTGTCAAAATCTACTTTCTCTTTCAATATACCAATTCCTCTAATTGCAAAAGCGAGATCTTCAAATTCAAAAAGAAGACTGATGGTACTTGTATATTTGAAAAGCATTTCTAAAGCTTTAAATATATATTGGTTATCTAAGCTTTCATCATATTCGTAAAGGAGATCTTTTATTTCGTCTTCAATCTCTTCTAACTCTGAGATCTGCTCTAATACATAATCATCAATTGTTTCGATGTAGTCAATCGCTGCAATTTTTTCTTGATTAGATTTTCTAAGAAGAGTTTTTTCTTCTACAGCCATATCTCTTTGAGGAGTCTTAGACTCATCTATCTCTTGTGTCTCTTGATTTTCTTCATTAGATAAACACTGTTTTCTTGCTCTGATTACATAGTCACTAAGCCATTCACTGTAATTTCTAATTTTGATTTTTTGGTATTTTTCTAAAGTGATATCATTAAAAGTAAACATATCATACTGTTTATCATGAAGAGAGACTACAGAGTGGATTATTTTATAAATTTTCTTTTTTTTTGAAACTTTAATCGCGCAAATAGTAACTTTATTTTCTAAAATAACCTCAATATCAGGGTGTTTTCCATCAAATTCAACAATAATATTTTCAAGATCTTGACTAGTTCCATTTTCACATAGTTTAAGAGACTCTTTTGCTGCTTGGTTAATAAAACGGATTTTACTATCTTCTTTGGAATAAACTATTGTAGGATTAGGATAAGAAGCAAGAAGATTAACAAAAGTTTCAATTGTTTCTTGATCTTTTTTTCTATTTTTTTCTACCTCTTCCTCAACTCTTTTTTCTAGTTTCAGTTTATAAAATTCAGCTTCTTTTTCATTGATAATAATTTGAGCTATTTCGTATAGTACACTATAAAACTGTTTCATAACAATAGGTTTTAAAATATATCCATTAACTCCAAGCTTGATAGTTTCAAGATAATATCTACTATCATCGTAAGCTGTAGTAAAAATTATTTTTTGATTTGGTTTTTTTTCTTTGATTTTTTTTGCCATTTCAATACCTGAAAGTTTTGGCATTTCGATATCACTGATGACAAGATCATAATCCTTGGTTTGAAATTTTTCAAAACCTTCTTCTCCATTACTACAAACATCTAAAGTATCAAAAAATTTTTTTAAAGTTGATGCTGTTTGCTCTCTTGTCTCCTCTGTATCTTCAACGTAAAGAACTTTTAAATCTTTTGTTATGACTAAAAGTTCTTTACCAGAAATCTCTTCCATAATTTTCTCCATATTATATTTTTATCGTGAACTCCGCACCAGTATTACCGTTTTGACCATGAATTTCTCCATTAAAAACAGACTCAATTATCATTTTTGACATTTTTAGTCCGATGCCAGTACCATTTTGTTTCGATGTGTTATAAGAGGTGAAGAGATTTTCCAAAATGTCTTTTGGAATTCCTCCTCCATTGTCAATAACTTTGATTTGTACTACTTGTTCAATAGTTTCAACAAAAATAGTTATTTTACCATTATCAATTTTTCTTTCTGTAAGCGCATCTAAAGCATTTTTGATGAGATTGATAATAACGTGTTTAAAGTCATTAGTATTCCCATAAAGAGAGGCATGAGTTTCCTTTATTTCTACAGTTATCTCTGCTTTATTAATTTGTGGTTGTAAAAGGCTAATGATTTGTTTAATAGCTTTTACCACATCAAAGGTTTGTTTTTTTCTATCAGGTTTGAAAAAATTAGTAAAGTCTCCTATGGTTTGAGACATGAAATCGATCTGCTCCATAACTTCATTGGTGTGTTTTTCTATATACTCTTTATTAATTTCAGTTCCTAGATCTTCATCCATCTCAAGTTGTTGAGAAATGAGAGCTAATCTATTTAAAGATTGTTTCCATTGATGGGTTATAACTTCTATCATCTCACCTAAAGAGGAGTGCTTATTTTTTAGAAGAAGCTTCTTTTCCATTGTTTGCTTTAATAATACTTCAGAGGTAATATCCCTTTGGATAGATAAGAAGCATCTAATTTCTCCATTTTCATCTTTTAAAGGGGAGATATTCCATTCAACGTGGTATTCACTACCATCTTTTGTGTAATTAATTGTATCACCTTGAAAGTAATCACCTCTTAAGAGTGTTTCTTTTAGACGATCTAAAACAACTCTATCTGTTTTTTCTCCTTGTAAGATTTTTGGAGTCTTTCCTTCTAGTTCTTCCCATGTATAGCCTGTTTTTTTTAAAAATGCTGGATTTACATAGAGAAACAAAGGACCAGTAGCGTTAGTTAAGTCAGCTGTTGTTATTACCACTGAGTTATATGAGTGTTCAAATGATTTTAAAATAAGATCTGTAAGATTAAAAGCCTCATTTATTCTTTTGTCTAAAAGGTCTAGCCTATCCATAAAATTTCCTTGGAAGTAGCCAATCTTATTTAAGTTGAACTTATCCAATTTGAGAATAATAAGTTAAACTTAATTAGCAGACACAATCTTACCATAAAATATGAAAACTAAGAAGAATAGAATTTTTCAAATACCATTGAACAGTTTTTATGAATCGTATTTTGAGTATTTTCCTTTTCTTGCTGTGACTTTTTTTAGATAGTCTCTTGTCTCTTTATGAGGAAGGTTTTTAATTATAAATTTATAAATTTGATTACTACTTTTAGAATTGATTATTTTCGCTGCATATTTTCTATTTTTACTAAAGGTTCTTAAAACATTACCAATGCCAGTATTGTAGGCTGCTATAGTTAAATATTCTTTTGATTTTGGATCTTTTATGTTTTTGAAATATTTGTAATAGATTTTATTAAGGTACTTAGTCCCAACATGGATATTGTTATCTGGATTATAAAGATAAGAGTGAGAAGGTGTAAACCCTAAGACATCTTTCCCTGCTGTTTTTGGAACAATCTGCATAAGTCCAATTGCTGGAATATAAGATTTTGCATTTTTATTAAAGTTAGATTCTGTTTCCATAATTGCAAGAATTAAAGACTCCGAAATATAGTATTTATTTGAGTATTTTTTAACATGATTAAGATAGATTCCATCTTTACCTTTTGAGAATCTAGGAGAGACATAGTTTCTATTGTAGTTTGGATAAGATGGATAAAGTGTGTATCTATCACTTCCATAGTCTCTTGTATGTTGGTGTTTTGATGTAACACAACCTGTTAAGATAATTGTAGTTATTAAAAGTGCTAAGTATTTCATGGTTTGCTTTATTTTGGTTTTAGTTAGATTGTTGCTTATGCCACCACTGAAAGGTTCATTCCTAAAAAGTCGTGTCTTGCCATATTTGTTCTGATAATTTGCCTATCTACACTGTCTGTTCTTAAGTAGCTCTGCTCGTCTAGTTGTTTTTTCATATTACTTGTTGAGTATGAAGAACTTCCTGTTTCTAAGATCTTATTGGATTTTTGAAGGATCTCACCATTTTCTGCAACAACAGAAAGGGTCTCTTCTCGTTTTACTTCCGTAATATCGTTGGCAACTTCTTCCTCTTTGAGAATTCTATTGGCAATGGTTTGAGAAGTTTCCTCTGTATCTGGTTTTTTAAAAGCAGATACTGTAGGTGTAGAAAAATTTGAAATTATCATAATTTCATTATAACACTTTTTATTCCAAGTTGGGAATACCGGTTGCTTTGAAAAAATAGATTTATTTAATTTTAAGGTGCATATTATGGAAGTAGGTTCAATTCAAAGTCGTGTAGATGCGATTTCAAAAGCTTTTCAAGGTGAAAAGCCCCAGATTGTAAATAGAACTTCAAAAGAAGAGATTCAAGGAAGAGTAAATGCTATAAAAGAGTTTACTGGTCTAAAAGATGATATTAAAACAGAAGCAAAATCAATCACTAATATTAACGATGTTTTTGGAGGATTAAAAAAGAGTGAAAAAACTCTTGGGAAGATTGATAAAGCATTAGGTAGCTTAGACGGTAGCAATAAAGGTGAAGTTGCTATGGAAATCAATAATCTTGTAATGAACACAAAATATAAAGAGAAACAGCTTTTAGCTGAGATTCCTCTAAGAAGTGGTGACTTTAATGCTGTAAATGAGATTGCACCTTTTATGAGTTTAGATGATGTTGATGGTTTTAAAGGAAAGTTAGCTGAAGTTGGTTCTAAAATTGGAGCAGATCTAAGTGTTGTAAAACAAGAGATTATGTCAAAAACAAATGTTCTTGGTAATACGGCACAAAAAAGTATAGATAACTCTGGTATCAGTATGGATCTAGGTTCAATCACTAAATCTTCAAATATGGATTACCTAAAACAACAGATGATGGGACTTTTGGAATAGCTTTTGCTTTTCCTTTAGTGCGTCGCTAATCGTCCTCCTTGATAGATATAAAATCTATCTTCAAAATGTTTACTTTTTAAACTTCGTCACTTTAAAAAAACTTAAGAAGGCAGCGACGCTCTCCCTTCTTACATCCCTTTATTTTTATCTTTTAAAACCAATATTTCTAAAAGAGCAGAGAATTTTTTTAAGTTTTGGTTATCTAATCTTGAAACGTAACTTTTTAGTATAGTAGATTTTTTCTTTAGATCTAAAGACCTAAAAGCTTTAAAAGATTTTTGCCCATTGACTAAATCTTTTGGTGTAACATTTCTCATATTGCTTCTTTTTGATTAAAAACACTTTGGAGATAGTCAGAGATCTGAATAAGAGAGAAGGTAATAAAAAAGATAAAGAGCCCAGGAAAGAAACTAACCCACCAAGCGATGTCTATTACGCTTTTTCCATCTGCTAAAATTGTCCCCCAACTCATATCAGGAGGTGTGATTCCCAAACCTAAAAAACTTAGTCCACTTTCAGCTAATATAGCACCACTTACACCAAATGTAAAACTAATAAGAACTATCGGAGCTAAAAGGGGTGCATAGTATTTAAAAATTATTTTTAGAGTATTTACTTTGGCAATTTTTAAGATCTTTATAAAACCTTTGGATCCAATTGAAAAACTTTCACTTCTAATCATCCTTGAAGTTCCCATCCATCCTGTGATTGAGATGACAATAATAAGGATAAATGCAGAAGCATCAATGTAGCTAATCAGTGCTAGAAGAAGAAAGAATGTTGGAAAAGTTAGGAAGAGATCTATAACTATTACTGTGATTTTATCAACGGTTCCTCTAAAAAATCCAGCAGTTATTCCAACCATAAGACCAATTAAGTTTCCAATAATGGCACTTCCTACACCAATTAGTAAAGAGTTCTTTCCCCCTTCAATGACACGGGCAAGAAGATCTCTTCCTAATCTGTCTGTTCCAAATGGGTGTTCAAAGGATGGTGGAAGCAATATGGACTTAATATTTAGCTCCAGTGGCGAAACGGTAT
>JAOXRY010000104.1 GCA_025800305.1 Campylobacterales bacterium
GAGTCATATCCTCTATATTCCAATTCAGCAAGTCCATCAAGAAGTATTTTCTTAACATTGTTATTTCCTATGTATCCAACAATTCCACACATTTATATTTTCCTATTAATTATTTGTAAGTTTTTCGATAATCTCTTTGGAATAATTACAAAACTTTCCATTTTTTTCTATTAAAAAGAGATCATTTGTACGTTTTTTGATTGTACTAATTTTAGCTGTAGCAATATCTATCCCAAAACTATCAAAAACATAGATAACATGAGCCAGAAGACCTTTTTGATCATGGGTCTCAAGGTTCATCCTTCCATAAGTTGGTGAGTGATCACAATCTATGGAAAGATCACCATTTTTTATTTTTGGAACTTGATATCTTAACTTTCTAGCCATATCAAAAGAGGCTTCTATAATCAAATTTAGATGAGAAAGGCTCTCTTCATCCATCTCTTCTTTAAAACCGATCTTGAAATATTTCACTCCAGAAGTAAGTTTAAAGATATCCATACTTAAAATATCATTCCAAGCGAACTCTCCAAGAAGCCATCCAAGATTAATAGGTTTTTTTGAAAAGATCTCTAAAACAAAATGTCTATTATTATCATAATAAACGCTATACTCACTACACTCTAGAGATTTTTTTCCAAGATTTACAATCTCATCTGCTTTGTGTTTTATAAAAAATAGATTAGATTCAATAGATGAAATTTTCTTTAGTAGTGTTTTATCAGAAACTATAGTTTGTAGATGTCTCTCTTTTCTTGCTCTTTTTTCAGCTTCACTTATCTGCTCTTTTTTCTGTAAATATGGAAGTGCATGGATGTAAAGATCTTCCAAAAGCATTTTTGTATACTCATTATAAACCCCATCTCCAACAGCTTTTACATCTGCTACAGTTAAAAGATAGAGCATATCAAGGATTTTTTTATCTTTGATTTTAGATACAAAAAGAAGCAGAGTCTTCTCACTATGAATATCTTCTTTTTGTGCTGTTTGATTCATAAGAGTGTGATACTTAACAAGGATTTTTCCAAGATCTATCAACTCTTTTTTCATCTTTAGATTTGTTGCATAAACTTCAACAATCCTAGCTCCTAACTCACTGTGATCTTTTAACCTTCCTTTTCCTATATCATGAAAAAGTGCTATAAATCTTAAAAAACTCTGCTCCTCTTTGGTTAAAGAATTAAATAATTCAATTAGATTTTTTTCACTTTGTTGATTTAAAAATTTCAGTGTATCAATGCTGTGGATATCAACACTTTTTGTATGATAACCATCAAATTGAGGAAGGTGAAGAATAGGCTTAAACGGAGCCATAAGTTTTTCTAAGATCTCTGCTTTATAAAACTCCAAAACTATTTTATGAGAATCTTCTCTTTTAAAGATCTCAACCAGTAGTTTTTTCGTTTTTAGCCCTAGAACTTGTGGTATTTTACTATGTCTTAACCCTACGGTAAATGTAATATCAAAACCAATGTCTAAAGGCTGTTCTAAGTAGAGCTCTAAAAAGTCATTTATACTATCTTTTCTATATGAAAAATCACTATAAATTTTATTTTCTTTTACAATTAATCCATGAATTTTTTCATCTTTTCTTAAGATCTTTTGCTGGTAGAACTTACTGATGATATAGATATCATGGAAAGAACTAAAGATTTTTTTCATCAATCTTCTCTCTGCAACTCTTTGTTTAGTGTCTTTAAACCCTAATTTTAGTGCCAGTTCTCGTTGATATTGTAAAAGAACTCTATCCTCTTTTTTTCCAGCAATTAGATGAAGAGCATTTCTTACACGTGTCAAAAAATCTATCGCACTTTGAAGCTCTCTATAGTCTTCATCGTAAATAAGGCTCCCTGAAAGATCTTTTAACCTATCAATTCCAAGAACAGTTTTAGAAATCCAAAAAAGAGTATTGCTATCTCTTGTTCCACCAATATTCTCTTTTAGACTTGGTTCCATCTGTTTAGATTGTTTTTTAAATCTTGTTTGCTGTTCTTCTAACTTCTGCTGTATAAAAGTTTCTTGGTCTGTACTTCTTATAATATTTAGTTTTCCAGAAGTCTCAATCCATAAAAACTTTGAACCAAAGAGAAATCTTGATTCAAGCATAGCAGTACGAATTGTAGGATCACTATCAGCACTGGTTTTTAAATCTTCAACTTCATGGACTCTATGTCCCAGTTTTAGTCCTGCGTCCCATGCAAGATAGAGAACCCTCTCCATTAAAGGTTTAATATTAAAACCCTTGACCTCTTTATAGACAATCATCAGATCTACATCAGAGTGGACACAAAGTTCCTCTCTTCCAAAGCTTCCCATGGCAATAAATGTAACAGGAATAGAGTTAGTAGAAGGAGTATAGTCTCCAAAACTATCTCTTATAACGTAACGATAAAATTTTTTAATGTAGTCTTCGATTTTTCTTGTGTGAGAGTAGAGGAAACTATTTCCAACAGAATTATTGAAAGCTTCATCAATAGAAGCGTAGTAATCTTTTATATCTTCTTTGAAGACTTTGGAAATCTCAAAGTCTTCTGCTTTTTTTTCAATTAGATCTTCAAGTTTTTCTGAAAGTGTCAATTTTATTTAACACACATTACTTTTAATTTTTTAGATTTGTGGTCTGGAATTGAGAGCCCTAAATCAAAATCAAAGCTGTATGCTCCTTCAATATCTAGATTATTTCCTGTCCAATAAGAGTCATTATCATAACCAGTATTTCTACCTTGCTTTTTCTCTGCAAATTTCTTTTCAAAATCCTTTATAGAAGCCATCCTTCCACCCATAGAAAAACAGTATCTATAAGCTTCTTGCCAAACCATTTTCCCATCTGCTTGGTGAGACTGTTGTCCTGCTTGTAAGGTAATAAATATAAAAAGTAATCCTATAAAAAATTTCATTTTCTAATCTTTTTGTTTAATCTGTAGATAGTTATTAAGACTATCAATATAAGCGTTGGCAGAAGCGATCATTGTATCGATATGAAGCCCATGACCCATAACAGCCAGACCTTCTTCAAATTCAACTTTTATAAACACTCTAGCCAGAGCATCTTTACCTTCTGTTACAGCTTTAACTTTATAGTCTTTTAAGTGACCATTAAAACCACTTACTCTATCTATAACTTTAAAAATAGCATCTATTGTACCATCTCCAATGGCAGCATCGGTATATTCCATTGCTTCTTTTTTAATCGTAACAGCAGCAGTTGGTACACCTTCACTACAATCACTGATTTGAAGTTTTACCAATTCATAAACTTTTTCTATTTCATCTTGAGAGTTTGCTAAAGCTCGAATATCATCGTCATAGATCTCTTTTTTCTTATCTGCAAGATCTTTAAACTTTTCAAAAGCTTCCTTAAACTGCTCTTCATCAAGAACATAACCTAAAGACTCTAACTTATCTTTAAAAGCGTGGCTACCAGAGAGTTTTCCAAGAGTTAATGTATTGTTTTCAATTCCAACATCAGATGGCTTCATAATCTCATATGTAATTGCATTTTTCAACACGCCGTCTTGATGAATTCCACTTTCATGGGAAAACGCGTTTTTCCCAACAATTGCTTTATTTGGTTGAGGTTCAATTCCACATACAGTAGCTACAAGTCTACTTGTTCCATAGATCTCTTTAGTTTTGATATTTGTATCAAGTCCATTGTAATAGTCGCTTCTAGTTTTTAAAGCCATTACAATCTCTTCTAAAGCAGCATTTCCAGCTCTCTCACCTAACCCATTAATTGTACACTCAATCTGTCTAGCACCATTTTCTACAGCACTTAAAGAGTTGGCAACAGCTAAGCCTAAATCATTGTGACAGTGAACAGAAAGAATAGCCTTATTACCAACGTGTTCAACCAATTCTTTAATAAAACTTCCATATTGATTAGGAGTTGCATAACCTACAGTATCAGGCATATTAAGAGTCGTTGCTCCAGCTTCAACAACAGCACTTAATATATCTTTTAAAAAACCCATTTCAGAACGTGTTGCATCTTCACAGCTAAACTCAACATCATCAGTAAATGATTTTGCAAATTCAACAGCTTTTACAGCTCTTTTGATAACTTCATCAGGAGCCATTTTCAGCTTTAGGTCCATATGGATAGGACTAGTTGCTATAAAGGTATGGATTCTTCTTTTTTTAGCATTTTCAATTGCTCTAGCTGCTGTTTCTATGTCTTTTTCAACTGTACGTGCCAAAGAACAGATTGTTGAGTTTTGTGCAACACCTGCAATCTCTTTTACAGCTTCAAAATCCCCATTACTAGCAACTGCAAAACCAGCTTCAATAATATCAACACCTAAAAGATCTAACTTTCTTGCAATTTTTACCTTTTCAGGAATTGTCATAGAAGCCCCCGGAGACTGTTCGCCGTCTCTAAGGGTTGTATCGAAGATCTTAATGTTATCCATTATTACTAGGCTTTTTTCTAAAAATCATCATATATAAAACTCTCAAAGGTCCAAATAGAGCGTAAAGAAGAGATATTCCTCCAAGCATTAAAATTGGATAGAGATAGATTAAAGAGAGTAGTGTAATGATTAAAATTAGTACCTTAATAAATTGACCATTTCCCATATCCATTTTCTTAAAACTTGGATATCTAATATTGCTAACCATAAGAACAGCAGCAAAAAGAGTTAAAATAGAAACTAAAAATCCACTTTTATCAAAAAAATGATATTCAGATCCTAAAAGAACCAATCCTACCACTAATATTCCAGCTGCTGGAATTGGAAGTCCAATAAACACATTTGGTTCTGTTTCTGCATTTGTAACATTAAACCTAGCTAACCTTACTGCTCCGAAAATAACAAAAAGTGCCGTAACAATTACACCAAATTTTCCAAGGTGAATTCCACTGTAGAAGTAATAAAGCATAGCAGGAGTAATACCAAAAGAGATAACATCAGCTAAAGAGTCAAACTCAACACCAAACTGACTTGTTGTTTTTGTAAGTCTTGCAACTCTTCCATCTAAAGCATCAAAAATAGAAGCAAGAAAAATATACCATCCAGCTGTTGCAAACTCCCCTTTAAAAGCCGACAAGATACTTAAGACAGCAAGAAAAATACTTCCTGCTGTAAAAAGATTTGGAAGTAGGTATTTTAATTGTATTTTTTGTTGATTACTCATTGAAGAAACCCTAAAAGACTCTCACCTGCTTTCACATTCATTCCTGAGGAGACTTTCATCTCTATCTCTTTAGGGCAAGTAAGAGTTACAACACCACCACCAAAAAAACCTACTCTTTTTCCGGCAAGTTGTTTCTCTTTTTCTTGTGTATAAAAATTAATTGGAACCTTTACCAATCCACTTTGTAAATCCAAAGAAAACTTCTTTCTTTTAAACCTAAAGTTCATAGTACTATTTTCATTAAGATTTTTTGAAGCAGGATTAGATAATGGAAGAAAAAGCCCTCTTATTTGAGTGATTTTTTCAACAGTAATATCCATTGGAGATCTTATAAAATGAGGATCTATAAGACTGTTTTCAATCACAACCTTCACACTCTCCTCTTCATAGACCACCTCTTTAACTTTTCCATCAACTGGAGCTAAGATAGCCAGTTCATCACCTTCTTCTGGCTCTCTTTCTGGATTGTAGAAAAAGACAAACTGTCCTATTAAAAATGCCAGTGTTATAAAAGTAAAAAATCCCCATCCTAATAGAGAAAATACTAGTAATATTAATACAGTGTAAGCAATTGGCTTTACACCCTCTTTCGCAATTAGATCAGTTGTTGTTTTCACCATCTTCATCTTCTTTTTTATCTTCTTTTGGCTTATCTTCTAAAACCGCATTATCTGCAATTTCTTGACTCGCTTTTTCTTTCTCTTCTAACTCTTTTTGCCACTCACTGTCAATACCATTCTTCTCTTCAAACTCTCTTAAAATCTCAGTAACTTTGCTTCCACCAATAACCTCAACTCTTCTTAATTCTGCTGTCATTGTCTCCATTGCGTCTCTGTATTTTTCAAGACTCTCTTTAACAGCTGTGTATCTTTCATCTAAAAGTTCGATTAGATACTTATCCAGCTTTTGCGCCATCTCTTCACTGTAATCTTTAGACTGAGATAATCCACCACCTAAGAATTTACTGTTTTGTTTCTCCATAACCATAAGTCCAGCAACATCACTCATACCATACATCATAACCATCGATTTAATAATATCCGTTGCTCTTTCCAAGTCGTTGGAAGCACCTGTTGAAATTTCTCCAACAAAAAGCTCTTCAGCAGCACGTCCTCCAAGTAAAACATCAACTTCTGCAATTAACTCATGCTTTTGCATTAAGTATCTATTCTCTTCTGGAGTATTTAGTGTATATCCAAGAGCCGCCATACCTCTAGGGACAATAGAAACTTTATTTACTTTATTTGCACCTTTTGTAATCTGTGCAATAAGTGCATGACCACTTTCGTGATAAGCAACAATATTTTTCTCTTTTTCAGAGATTCTTCTACTTTTCTTCTCTAATCCTGCAATAGATCTTTCTACCGCTTCTTTTAGATCTGATTGCTCTACTTGATCTTTGTTTTTTCTACCTGCTAATAGAGTTGCTTCATTAATTACATTGGCTAAATCTGCACCAGCCAGACCAGCTGTCATTGTTGCAATCTCTTTGAGATTAGCTTTAGGGCTAATCTCAATATTTTTCACATGAACTTGTAAGATGTCCAGTCTTCCTTGATAATCTGGCTTATCAACTAATACTTGTCTATCAAATCTTCCTGGTCTAAGTAGTGCAGGGTCTAAAACCTCTGGTCTATTAGTCGCCGCTAAAATAATAACAGGCTCATCAGAAGCAAAACCATCCATTTCTGCTAGAAGCTGATTAAGAGTTTGCTCTCTCTCATCATTTCCACCCATACCACCAGCAGATCTGTTTTTACCAAGTGCGTCAATCTCATCAATAAATACAATTGAAGGAGCATCTTTTTTTGCTTGTTCAAAAAGATCTCTAACTCTTGCAGCACCAACACCAACAAACATCTCAATAAAAGATGAAGCAGAAACTGAGAAGAAAGGAACACTAGCTTCCCCTGCAACAGCTTTTGCAAGAAGAGTTTTACCAGTTCCAGGAGGTCCTACTAAAAGGATACCTTTAGGGATTTTTGCACCTAGTTTTAGATATCTATCAGGGTGTTGTAAAAAATCAACAACCTCTTTTACTTCCTCTTTTGCCTCTTTATTACCAGCCATATCATCAAATTTTGTGTCTGGCTTTTCAGAGTTAACCATCTTTTTTGAACTACCCATTCCAAGCATTCCACCACCAAGGTTTTTCTGCATTCTTGAAGTTAGTAAGATCCAAATTCCAAAGAAAATAAAGATTGGAAGAATCCAACCAAAAAGAAGGTCACTTAACCAGTTATCTTCACTGAATCCTGAGTATTTTACTTTGTTTGAATCAAGAATTGGAAGAAGATCATTATCTGGATGAATTCTTTTAATTGTATAAACTGTTTTTAATCCACCTTGATTAGAAACAGCTTTTAAAGTTGTCTTACCAATTGAAACTTCTTCAATTTGTCCTGATTTTACAAGTTCTTTAAAGTCATAGTAACCAATTTTCTTGTATACAGATCTTTGTGAGTTACTTCCAAAGCCACTACTTCCATCAGTCATTCCAGCTTCTGGAGAAGCCACATACTTAAAAATCAAAATTGCAACTACTGAAAAAATTGCAAAAATTAACAGAGGATTTTGATTGAAAAAATTATTATTATCTGGTCCATCTGGTCTATTATCATTATTTTGTCTATTCATATGACGTTATTTCCTTAGTATGAGTGTTACCCACTCTTGATTTTGTTTTTTATCTAAAATCTCAAATTCTGAAAAATTTTCTAAAACTTTCTCTTCATATTTCCTTAAAATCCCTGAGAGAATAAGCTTTCCACCACTTTTAACTTTTGATTTTAGATCTCGTTTTATAAATACAATCACATCTGATACGATGTTAGCAACAACAATATCATATGTCTCTTTTGTACTATTAGCCGAACCAACCCACATATTTTCATATGTTTCACCGTTTAGCTGGAAGTTCTCTTTGGAGTTTATTATAGCCAATTCATCTGTATCACACAAACTAACCTTTGCCCCTAACTTCCTTCCTACAAGGGCAAGAATACCACTTCCACACCCAACATCCAAAAGAGCTTCTCCCTCTTTTGTAATCTCATCTAAAGCTTCCACACAAGAACCTGTAGTAAAGTGGTCACCTGTACCAAAAACTAAAGAGGGATTGATAATCACATCTTTAAGATCTTCACTTTTTGCTATCCATTCAGGACGAATATAAAATCTCCCTATTTTTATAGGTTTTACAGATTTTTTATACTCTTCAACCCAATCTTTTTGACTCTTTTCTCTAATCTCAATAGAAAAGTCTATCTTCTCTTCTAACTCTTGTGAAAAAGAGGTGATGATTCTTTCTATCTTCTCTTCTAAATCTATACTGGAAGAGACAGTTAAAACAATTGTATTTTGATTTTCTTGTGTTGAAGCCGAATCTAAAGCATCGGCTAATATTGGTTCAATGATTTCTATGAAAGAAGAAAGGGTTACCCTAACTTCTAAATAGGTATCTGCCATGTAGATTAGTCAGCAGTACCTAAAACAGCTTCTAGTTTTTCTTTTAATACTTGTGGAGTAAAAGGTTTAACAATATAGTTGTTAACTCCAGCTTTTAATGCTGTAATAACTTCTGATTTACCACCTTCTGTTGTTACCATAATAATTGGCATATCAACATACTTATCTTCCGCTCTTACTTTTTTTACTAACTCTAATCCGTTCATTTCTGGCATATTCCAGTCAGTAATTAAAACTTCGATATCGTCATTCTGTTGTAAAACTTCCCAAGCTTGAACACCATGTTCACCTTCGAAAAGATCTGAATAACCTAATCTGTTTAGCGTGTTTTTAATAATTCTTCTCATCGTTGAGCTGTCATCAACTACTAATATTTTCAAGGAAAACTCCTACAATTTAATTACGTGCCATTTTACTAATTTAACTTTAAAGCTTCTTTAAGGTCAAGCTTTCCTTCGTAAAATGCTTTACCAATGATTGCACCATCTACAATTTTGGCATCTATTAAAGCATGGATATCACTAATATCTTTCACTCCACCACTGGCAATCGTCTCTTTTTCACTGGCTTTTTTTATGTCCAATGTAAAATCAACATTTACCCCTGCTAAAGTACCATCTTTAGAAATATCTGTGCATATTATAGCTTCAATATCGGAATTTTTATAAATTTCTGCAAGATCTTTTGCTTTTACTTCACTTTTTGTAGCCCAACCACTAACAGCAACCATCTCATCAATAGCATCAATCCCCACAACTACAGGGTATTTTTTTGCCATCTCTTTTACAAAATCTGGATCTTTTGCTGCTATTGATCCTAAAATCACTCTAGAAACACCAAGATCTAAATACATTTTAATCGTCTCTTCATCTCTAATACCACCACCAATTTGTGATTTGAGATTTGTATTTTCTACAATCTTTTTAATCTGCTCTAAATTCTCTGGTTTTCCACTAAATGCACCATTAAGATCTACAAGGTGCACCCATGAAGAGCCCATATCTTCAAAAACCTTTGCTTGTTTCCAAGGCTCGTCGTTATATACCTTTGCACTATCCATAAGACCTTTTGTCAGTCTTACCGCTTTTCCATCTTTTAAATCAATTGCTGGGAATAAGTTCATATTGCTCCTAGTTTTCTATAAAATTTTTAAGTATTTTCAAGCCATCATCATGGCTTTTTTCTGGGTGAGGTTGTAAACCGTAGATATTTTCGTGATTTACTGCTGATACAAAATCATATCCATAATGGGTTTTTCCAATTACATACTTCTCTTCACACTCTACATAATAAGAGTGAACAAAATAAAGATAGATCTCATTAGACAAACCACTAAAGATCTTAGAATCTTTTTTTACCAGCTTGTTCCAACCCATATGTGGGATCTTAATCTGATGTCCAGCTTTTTCTTTGTCAAACTTTATTACACCACCATTTATTAAACCTAAACCTTTACTCTCTTTACTCTCATCAGAAGAGTTAAAAAGCAGTTGCATTCCAAGACAAACACCTAAAAGATCGTTTCCTGTTTTTACATATTCATGGATTGGTTCTATAAAGTTTTCTTCCTCTAAGTGACTAATAGCATCACCAAAACCACCAACTCCTGGCAAAACAAGCTTATCACAAGCTCTTATTTCGTCAGCATTAGTTACTATTTTTGCTTCTTTTCCTATTTTTTCAAACGAGTTTTTTAGACTTGCCAAATTGCCCATTTTATAATCTATAATTCCTATATTCAATCCAAATATCTCCTTTTAACTGAGCAAATCATCAGTAAAAATCCTCTTTCTAAAACTATATTTATGTTTATAAATAAGAGTTGAGATCATAACATATTAACCATCTGTTAGTTTTTTTAAGTTACAATCTTCAAAATTAAAATTTAGGAAAAAATAATGAAAAAAATCATTTTATTTTTAATGGTAGCATCTTCATTAGTGTATGGTAAAAACCTACAAAAAGAGATTTCTGCAATGCCATTCTTTCAAAAAACAGGAGTAAAGGTAAAAAAAGTCCACAATGCTGGTTCTTTATACATCGTTCGTGGTGAGCACTCTGGCAATCCAGTCCAATTATATGTAACAAAAGATAAAAAAGTTGTTATCCAAGGTAAAAGTTACGATAAAGATCTAAAAGAGTTAACAATTCCTGTTAATATGAAAAAATTCATTGGAAGAGAAGCTTTTAAAATTGGTAAAGGGAAAAAGAAATACTTTGTATGGACAGATCCAGAGTGCCCTTATTGTATGAAAATGAAAAAGCTTTTTGAAAAAGAGAAAGTTTATGAGAAAGCAACATTTTATTATTTCTTCTATCCACTAGATTTTCACAAAAATGCAAAAGATATGTCAGCTTGGATTCTATCTCAAAAAACAGATAAACAAAGATCTAAAGCACTTTCTCAAATCTCCAATGGAACTGATGGGAAAGCATGGAAAGGCTATGAAAAAAAAGCATCAAGAACTGTTAAAAACCTTATGGCTAAAAATCTAAAAGATGCCAATGAAATGGGCGTTAGAGGAACTCCAGCTGTATTTGACATCAATGGTAAACCTGTAAGTTGGCCTGACTTACCTAATATGTTAAAGTAAAAATCAATGAAAAAGATTCTTCTACTTTTACTTTTTACAGTATGGTCTTTTGGTGGACAGGTTTTTTATAATTATGAAAAAGCAGTAGAAGAAGCAAAAAAACAAAATAAACTTCTTATGGTAGTCATGGAGCAAGAACACTGCCCATGGTGCCATAGGTTTAAAGAGAGAACTTTAAAATCAGCTCCTGTTGAAACAGCAATTGAGGAGCACTTCATCTTAACCTATCTTGATAAAAATAATGAAAATACTCCTAAATTTCTAGCAGTACCAATAACACCTGTAACACTTATGTTAGATAGAAAAAATAATGTGATTCATGAGACTATAGGATATGTAAATAAGAATCAATTTATGGAAAATATCAATGATGTTCTAAAGGAGACAGGAAGAGAATAAACTAGTTTTTGGAACATCCATTGCTTTGCCAATCTATATAATTTTATTTTAGATAGATTGCCAAGGAGTATTTTTCAATGGGTTTTTTAAAAATTAATAGCAATATCGCTTCTATGAATTCTTTAGTGAATTCAAAAGTAACAAATAGAAGTCTTGACAGCTCTTTAGAAAAGCTTTCTTCTGGTCTTAGAATTAATAGAGCGGCAGACGACTCATCTGGTATGGCAATCGCAGATAGTCTAAGAGCTCAAGCAAGTGGTTTAAGACAAGCTTCAAGAAATGCAAATGATGCAATCGGGATTATCCAAATTGCAGATAAAGCAATGGATGAACAGATTCAAATTGCAACAACAATCAAAACAAAAGCAATCCAGGCTGCACAAGATGGACAAAATACAAAATCAAGAACATCAATTCAAAGAGATATCGCAAGACTAATTGAACAGCTTGATAATATCGCTGTTCAAACTTCATTTAATGGAATGAAACTACTAGCTGGAAGTTTTATCAATAAAGAGTTTCAAGTTGGTGCATTTTCCAATGAGACAATTAAAGCAACAATTGGTTCAACTCTTTCAACAAAAATAGGTGGGGTAAGGTTTGAAACAACTGGTACTTTAACAGCGGCAGTTGAATCAACTCTGACTTTTAAAAATCCAACAGGTGGTGCGGATATTCAAATAGAGAGTGTTGTTATCTCTACCAGTGCCAATTCTGGTATGGGCCAACTAGCAAACGCCATTAATAAAGTAAGTGATCAAATTGGTGTAAGAGCAAAAGCGACTGTTATGTCAACTGGTACAACTGCTGTTCAACCAGGAGATGTTAAAGGTCTTACAATTAATGGTATCTATGTTGGTGACGTTGATAACGTTCTTGCAAACGATAAAAATGGTAATTTAGTAAATGCTATTAACTCTCAAAAACTTTTAACAGGTGTTACAGCTAGTGTTGATGTTATGGGAAGATTAACTCTCGTATCTGATGGTAGAGGTATGAAAGTCACTACTTCTGCTGGTGGTGGAGCTACGATGATGATGGGTGACCTATCTGGCGCTGGACATGAGAACTATGGAAGATTAACACTTCTACAATCAAGTTCAAGAGATATTAAATATACAGCAACTGGTGCTATGAGCAATGTGATTAATTCTGCTGGTGCACAAGACTATGCCAACCTTGCTGATGTTGGTGGAAATTTTACATCATCTCAAGGTTTAGCAGCAGGAGCTTACGAAAATAGTGTAACTTCTGCTGATGCTGGTCCTTATCTTGGTGTAGGTGTTACAACCAGAGCAGGTGCTATGATGACAATGGATATTGCTGAGTCAACAATTACAATGCTAGACGAAACAAGAGCAGATCTTGGTGCGGCACAGCAACAGCTTGAAGTAACAATTAGAAATATTCAAAATGCTGAAGTAAATGTAAAAAATGCCGAATCAACAATTAGAGATCTTGATTTTGCAGAAGAGTCTGCAAATTTCTCAAAACAAAACATTCTAGCCCAATCAGGAAGCTTTGCAATGAGTCAAGCAAATTCTGTTCAGCAGAATGTTCTTAAACTATTACAATAATTTTAAGTGGATTTTTACCAAAAAAACTTACAGGCTCTGGAAAAGACTAACCCAGAGCTTTTTTCCAAATTACAAAGAGTTACAGAAAATAAAAAATACGAAGTATTTGGTGGACAAAGCCAGTATGAAATTAATATTTTAGATACTGAACAAAAAATTCCCCTTTATAATAACCCAGTCCAAGATCTTGAAGAGCACTTAAAAAATTTTATTGAACTTAGTAGATACCCTTTTCTATTTTTTTACGGTGTAGGAAATGGCTTTCTTTTCAGAAAACTTTTAGATACATATAATTTTGATCACATTATTGTCACAGAGCCTGAAATTGAGCTTCTTTTTGTAGCACTAAATCTTTCTGATTTTTCTTTAGAAATTGCAAATAATAGAATTATCTTTTTTCAGTCTAATGAGGTGACATATGCCACAGCTATGGCAATTATGAAACTTCCAGAGATTGGCGTATATGTAAAGCTTTATGACCTTCATCAAACGTTACCTTATTACAATCTTTACAATGAAGATATGGTAAAGGTTAATCAAATTTATATTAGTGGTGTTTTACAAAGTGTAAAAAACCATGGAAATGATATTACCGATTCTCTTGTTGGTATTGAGCAGTTCATAAAAAATATTCCTCTAATGTTAGACTCTCCTTCATTTGATGAATTTTTAGACCAAAAAAATAGTGATTTAGCTGTCTGTGTTGCAACAGGTCCTTCTTTAACTAAACAACTTCCTCTTCTAAAAGAGATTCAAGACTATGTAACAATCATTACTGTAGATGCTAGTATGCCAGTGCTAGAAAAATGGGATATTAAGCCTGATATTGTTACTTCATTAGAAAGAATAGAACTTACTAAAACATTTTTTGAAAAAACATCTAAAAAGTTTCAAAAAGATATCATTTTTGCCCACTCAGCAATTCAAAATGAAGCCGTACTTAATGCAAGTCATGGAACAAAAGTTGTAATCATGCGTCCTTTTGGCTATATGCACGCTTTTGAGCTAGAAAAATATGGTTACGCAGGTATTGGTATGAGTGCAGCTAATTTTTCTCTAGAAATAGCATTTTATATGGGATTTAAAAAGATGTGCTTTATTGGGCAAGATCTAGCATATGGAGATGATGGAACAACCCATGCCAGCGATCACGCCTTTGGTGCTAATGACAAAGCCTTTGAGAAAAATGTTCAATATGAGGATAAGCCTATGATAGAAAAATACGGTGGAGGTGGTGTTGTTCAAACCAATGCTGTATGGGTAATGTTTCTTAACTATTTTGTTCAGAACGTTGCAGAAGCAAAGGGAATTATGGAGTGTATTAATGCTACAGAAGGTGGTGCAAGAATTGAAGGTACCATAGAAATGCCATTTGAAAAAGTTATAGAAAAATATGCAGACAGATCTAAAAAGAAAAATCCAATTAAACTACTAAATAGAGACAAAGCTGAAAAAGAACAAAATCTTCAAAAAGCAAAAGGTACGGTAGAGGATATTATCAAATACGGTGAAGAGATTCAACAAAAAACAGAAAAACTGTTTTTAAATGTTGCCAAGCTAGTTGATACTGTCTACAATGAAGATGGCTCTAAAAAGGAGAAGTATTCTCCAAACTATAATAAAGTAGGGAAATACATCAAAGAGATAGATAAAATAAAAGCCTATTTCAATGAAAAGAAATTCAGGCAATACTTTTGGGAAGGGCTTAGGTCACTTATTATTCACCAAGAACTGGAAATCGCAAAAATCATTGTTCGTCATACAAAAAATGAAAAAGAAAAAAAAGAGAGAAATTTAGATTTTCTTCATGCTCATAAAGGATGGCTCTAT
>JAOXRY010000051.1 GCA_025800305.1 Campylobacterales bacterium
ATCACAGATCCAAATAAAGAAAATTTGCTAACTTATTTTAAAGATACAAAGGTAGAGTTTTTACCAAACAGTGCTGGTTGTGTAACTGCAGAAGAAGCAATTACAACTTTTAGGCTAGTAAAAGAAGCTACAGGAATTGATTTCATTAAATTAGAGGTGATTGGTGATACTGCAAAAACTCTTTACCCAGATGTAATGGAGACTTTAAAAGCTTGTGAAGTTCTTGCAAAAGAGGGTTTCACTGTTTTAGCATATACAAATGACGATCCAATTATGGCAAAAAGAATGGAAGAAGCTGGAGCTGCTGCTGTTATGCCTCTTGCTGCTCCTATTGGAAGTGGTCTTGGGATTCAAAACCCCTATAACGTTGTATTTGTGAAAGAGGCTGTAAAGGTTCCTGTTGTTGTAGACGCTGGAATTGGTTGTGCCAGTGATAGTGCTAGAGCAATGGAGCTTGGTGCAGATGCTGTTTTAACAAACACAGCAATTGCTCAGGCAAAAAACCCGATGATGATGGCAGAGGCGATGAAGCACGCTGTTATTGCTGGAAGAATGAGTTATTTAGCTGGAAGAATTCCTAAGAAGCCTTACGCAACAGCTAGTTCACCAACTGAAGGTATGATGCAGTTCTAAGGTAAGAATTTTAATGTATCAAGATTTTTATAACCGAATCAAAGAAGCTAAATTTGTAGCAGTTGTAACCCACACAAGACCAGATGGAGACACTGTAGGTTCATCCTTAGGACTTCATCACGCTTTAGAGTTCAACGGAGTTAAGTCTGTAGTAGTTTGTGGAGATGATATTGGAAGAAAGTTACATTTTCTTCCCGGTTTTAAAAATATAAAAAAAGAGATTCCAAAAAGTTGTGATTTGGTTATTTCTGTTGATACAGCTATAAAGAAACGTGTAAGTACCGATACAAGAGACTTGGAAATTTTAGTTATTGACCATCACATTAGTAATCCAGGATTTGGATCTTTAAATATTATTGAACCTGAGTATACAAGTACAGGGGAAGTTGTTTATAAGTTTTTAAAAAAGTGTGATTTAAAAATTAACAAGCCAAGTGCAAAAGCACTTCATACAGCAATTGTTTCAGACAGTAGATCTTTCTCTACACCAAGGGTAAATGCTGAGACATTTGAAGCTACTGCAGATCTGATTAGATGTGGTGCTGATAATGTGGAGACAATGGAAAATCTTTACCTTTCAAAAGGGCTTAGTGAGATGAGACTTTTTGGAGAAGTTTTACGAGAGTTTGAGGTGGTGTGTAACGGAGAGGTCACACTGTGTGTTGTTACAAAAGAGATTCTAGAAAGATGTGGAGCTGAATATAGTGACACAGAAGATATCGCAGATTTTTTACTAGGAAATGTAACAGCAAAAGCAACGTGTTTATTGATAGAGAGAAAAAATGGAGGAACAAAGGGTTCTTTAAGAAGTAAAGGACCTTTTGATGTAAATCAGATTGCTGGAAAACTTGGTGGTGGTGGTCATAAAAATGCTGCTGGTTTTGAAAGTGAAGTTTCTCCAAATGAATATAAGAAGAAAGTGATTGAGGTTTTAACAAGCGGTGTATAAACAAACAATTGGCAAAGCTATTGATATTGTAGGAATTGGACTTCATAGTGGCATTCCAGTAAATATGAAGCTTATTCCTGCAAAAAGTGAAACTCAAGGGGTTGTTTTTATTCGTACAGATAAAAATATAAAAATTCCTGTAAACTTTGAAAATGTTGTTGATACAAAACTTGCAACAGTAGTAGGAAGAGAAGGTGCCATTGTTTCAACAATCGAACATCTTCTTTCTGCATTAACAGCTTTTGGAATTGACAATATAACTATAGAAATAGATAATGATGAAGTGCCTATTATGGATGGTTCTAGTGCTCCTTTTTGTATGGTTTTAGAAGAAGCTGGAATTGTTGAGCAAAAGAGTAAAAAAGAGATTTTAGTTGTAAAACAGACTGTAGAGATTGAGGATAATGGAAGATTTGTAAGGGTCTCTCCTTCTGATGAAAATATCTTTGATTTTGAAATTAAGTTTGACCACCCTGCAATTAAAAGACAAAAATATAGCTTTAAATACTCAGTAGAAAATTATATTGATGAGATTTCACGGGCGAGGACTTTTGGTTTTACAAGGGAACTGAATTATCTAAAATCTATCGGAAAAGGAAAAGGTGCAGATCTAAATAATGTTATCGGACTGGATGACAAAAGAGTTTTAAATAGCGAAGGCTTAAGATTTAAAGATGAGTTTGTCCGCCATAAGATTTTAGATGCTATTGGTGATATGTCCTTTATTCAAAAAGCTTTTTTAGGAAGATATGAATCTTTTGCAGGAAGCCATCATCTAAACCACCTTCTTACAAAAAAACTTCTAGCAGATCCAAAAAATTACGAAATACTTCAAGCATAAAGTTAATCCAATGGGACTAGTTCCATGGGTACTCCGTCTAGGAGTTCTTTTTTGAACTTACTTCAAAGAAGATATAAAAATAGTCGGGAAAAATTATGAAATTTTAGAGGCATAACTTAAAAAATTCGATATAATTAATACACATAGGTGATAAATTTGCCTAAATTAATAAAACAAGGCTGAAAGAGATCCTTGTGAACCTGTTTTCAGTTTTTGTTGAAAAAGGATAAGTTATGAACGTAAGTATTGTTAGTAAAAAGGTTGAGCTAACTGAAGATATGAGAGCCCATGTTGAGGCAGTAATAGAACAGTTGGAGAAATATAGCCTTGATATAGTTGCTGTAAAAACGGTAATTAGAGCAGGTAAAAACCATAACAAACCTATTATTCATGTAGAGTTTACAATCCAATTAGCCCACAGAGATACTATTGTAATCAAACAAATTGATAAAGATTTTCATGCAGCTTGTGACATTGCTGTAGAAAGAGCAAAAAAAGTATTAAGAAGATATCACGATAGAATTAAAGATAAGATCCATAGTGGTTCTGATGAACATAAAGCTGAGGCAGATGTTCCAGAAGTTTATTCTGATGTTGAAGAGGATAACAATATTGTTCCAATGGATCTTGAAATTCATAAGCCAATGGATCCAGAAGAAGCTTTGGAATATTTCAAAGGTCATAATTTAATGTTTATGGTATTTAATGATCACGACGATAAAAGAAGAGTTTTATATAGAAGAAAAGACGGTAGATTTGGTCTTTATTAAGATTTCTTAAAAATGGAATCTTCTGCTATAATGTCGGTGAATGAAAGTCGACGTTATAGCTATTACAATATCATCACCACTACAAATCGGAATTTACGAAGATAAAAAGTTAATCAAGTCCATTATAAATGATGGTAAAACAAGTGATGTGTTAGCTCCTGTATTTGAAAAAATCTTAGAAGAATATAGTGTTGATAAGATCTTTTATACAAAAGGTCCAGGAAGTTTTATGGCTATAAAATTAGGGTATGTTTTTTTACAAACACTTTGTATGACAAAAGATATTAAATTATTTGCCAGTGACGCTTTTTTATTTAACAATAACTCTCCTATTAAAGGGATAGGAAAGACTTGTTTCGTAAAAAAAGAAGATGGGGAAATAGTAATTGAAAAAACAGAAAGCTTTGAAAATACAAGTTTTGTACTGTCAGAGGTTTTAGATTATGAAAAATTTAGTGAAGAAGTTGAACCGCTCTATGTAGCGGCAGCTGTTTAGTAAGGTGAGAAATTGGTAGTAGAAGTCCCTGCAACAAGTGCAAATTTAGGTGCTGGATTTGATTGTTTAGGTTTGGCAATAGATTTTAAAAATCAAACAGAAGTAAAAAAATCAAGATTTGCAAGTGTTTCTGTAAAAGGAGAGGGAGCTGAGTTTTTAAAGACAAAGTCCAATAATATTTTCTTAGATATTTTCAATGATAAATTCAAAGCTTTAACAGATGAGAAGCAAGATTTTAGATTTGTGTTTAATAATCACATTCCTATTTCTAGAGGTTTAGGAAGTTCTTCTGCTGTTATTATTGCAGCAATCGCTGCAGCATATAAAGCTGCTGGAAAAGGGATAAATAAAGAGAAGATCTTAAATGATGCTTTGGTTTATGAATCTCATCCAGATAATATTGCTCCAGCTGTTCATGGTGGATTTTGTACGGCTGTTGTGGAAAATAAAAAAGTGAGAGTTATTAAAACAGATATTAGTGATGATGTGAAAGCAGTTGTTGTTATTCCTGATAAACCGATGTCAACCAAAAAAGCAAGAACAACACTTCCAACACAAGTTTCTCATAAAGATGCTTCTTTTAATATTGGAAGAAGCTCACTTTTTACAGCGGCTATGATTAGTAAAAACTATGAGTTATTAAGAGTATCAAGTCAAGATAAACTTCACCAGTCCAACAGGATGAAAAATTTATCTGTTCTTTTTGAAGTACAAGAATTAGGTCTTAAAAATGGAGCTTTGATGAGTACACTTTCAGGAAGTGGATCAACATTTTTTAACATGACCTATAAAGATGACGCTTTGGTTTTAAGAGATAAATATAGAAAAAAATATCCAAATTTTAGGGTTGAAGTATTTGATTTTGATAATGACGGCGTGGTAGCCAAATAGTTTTTCTGTATAATGGCGGAGATTATTAGAATGTGTATTGGTTGTCGTGGAAGATTTAACCAAAAGTTATTAAACAGATTTAAATGTGAAAAATCAAAAGTTATTAGTTATAATGGCTTTGGACGAAGTTTTTATATCTGTGAAAAGTGCATAAAAGATAAAAATATAGACAAAAAAATTTTTAGAGTTTGTAAAAATAATAAAATAGACGTAACTACATTAAGGGAGATTGTTAATATATGAGCAAAGTTAGATTATCAGATATCGCTGCAGAAGCTGCAAAGCAAAGCAAAGATATTCTTGAGGCTTGTAAAGAGCTAGGTATCGAGGCAAAAAATGCCAACGCTTCAATAAGTGAGGAAGATGCTGGAAAAGTTTTTGAGTACGTTGTAAACGGTACAAAACCAGCAGCTCCAAAAAAGAAAGCATCTGCCGAGCCAAAGCCAAAAGCTGAAGAAAAATCACTTGCAGATAAAATTGTAAGAAAGCCTAGAGAGAAAAGAGTTTCAACAAAAACAGCAAAAGAAGAACCTGCAAAAACTACGGAGACTCTAAAGGTTGAAGAGAAAAAAGAAGAGCCTGTAAAAACGGCTGAGCCAGAAGTGAAAAAAGAAGAGGAAGCAATACCTGTAGCACCTCCAATTCAAAGAGCTAGAAGAAAATTAACAATCGTAAAAAAGAAAAACCCTAAAAAAGTAGACGAAGCTCCTAAAAAAGACTCAAAGCCTATTACTGTTTCTGATGAAAATGTAGATCTAAGTGAGTTAGGCTATGGAAGAAAGAAAGTTGTTGAAACTGATGAAGAGATAGCAGAAGCTAAAAAGAAAAAGTCAAAAGCAAAAGCTGGTAGTACAACGAAAAAAGAACACGGTGTAAAACTTGATGTTTTTGGTGATATCTCAATGGAGAAAGAAGAGAAAGAAGAGCATATCTTCATGCCTGACCTTTCTATGGGTAATCTAACAAACTCTCTTGATCAGTCAAGACCAACAAAATCAGCTAGACAAGAGCCTCAGCAACAACAAAGACCAGTAGGTCGTGGAGGCGGTGGTAACAAAGGTAAGAGAAGATCTATTGAAAGACAGAAGAAGACTAAAGTTACTAAAGAAAAAGTAGTTGAAGGTGATATTACCTCAGTAGTAATTCCAGAAGAAGTTAGAGTTTATGAGTTTGCTGACGCGTTAAGAAAAAATGCAGGTGAAATCATCAAGGTTCTTTTTGGTCTTGGAATGATGGTTACTAAAAATGACTTCTTAGATAAAGACGCTTTAGAAATCTTAGCAGAAGAGTTTGGTGTTGAAATCAAATTTAAAGATGTAATGGAAGAACTTGATTACGCGGCTACATATGATGAAAAATATACAGATCTTAACGAAGAGAGACCACCAATTGTAACAATTATGGGTCACGTTGACCATGGTAAAACTTCATTACTAGATTATATTAGAAAAGCAAAAGTTGCTGATGGTGAAGCTGGTGGTATTACACAGCACATTGGTGCATATACAATTACAAAAGATGGTAAGAAAATTACTTTTATCGATACTCCAGGACATGCAGCTTTTAGTGAAATGAGAGCTAGAGGAGCAAATGCTACGGATGTTGTTATTATTGTTGTTGCTGCTGATGATGGTGTTATGCCTCAAACAAAAGAAGCGATTAACCATGCTAAAGCTTCTGGTGCTCCAATTATTGTTGCTATCAACAAAATGGATAAGCCAGGTGCACAACCAGATGTTGTAAAAGGTCAATTGGCAGAAATCGGAATTACTCCTACAGATTGGGGTGGAGATTATGATGCTATTGGTGTGTCAGCTCATACTGGTGATGGTGTTGAGGAACTACTAGAAAATATTATTATCCAGTCAGAACTATTAGAACTAAAAGCAAATTCAAAAGATCCAGCAAAAGCTGTTGTTATTGAGAGCTCTGTTGAAAAAGGTAGAGGTGCTGTTGCAACTGTTATCGTTCAAAATGGTAGTCTAAATGTTGGTGATATAGTTCTTGCAGGAACTACATTTGGTAGGGTAAGAGCGATTATGAACGAGCAAGGTAAACAAGTTAAAGTTCTTGGACCAAGTGAAGCTGGAGAGGTTCTAGGTCTAAGCGGTTCACCTATGAGTGGTGAGATTCTTGTTAGAGTTGAAAATGAGAAGTTTGCAAGAGAACTATCTGAGAAAAGAGCAGAGCATGAGAGACAAAAAGAGCTTTCTAAATCAACAAAAGCTACATTAGATGATCTTCACTCATTAATTGCAGAAGGTAAACTAAAATCATTAAGAATTATTCTAAAAGCAGACGTTCAAGGTACTTTAGAGGCAATCGCATCAAATCTTGGAAAACTGAGAAATGACGAAGTTAAAGTTGAAATTATCCACTCTGCTGTTGGTACGATTAGCGAAAGTGATATCTCATTAGCAAGTGCAAGTGAGCATACAATTATCCTTGGTTTCCATGTGAAACCTACAGCTTCTATTAAAGAGAAAGCGAAAAAAGAGGGCGTTGAAATCAAGACTTACAACGTTATCTATGACATGATCGATGATGTGAAGAAAACTCTTGGTGGTATGCTTTCTCCAATTACAAAAGAAGAGAAATCTGGTACAGCAGAAGTTAGAGAAGTATATGACATTTCAAGCCTTGGAAGAATCGCTGGTTGTATGGTTACAAGTGGTGATATGGTTAGAGGTGCTATCGCTGTTGTTTACAGAGGTGAAAAAGAGATCTATAGAGGTAGATTAGAGTCACTGAAGAGATTTAAAGATGATGTTAAAGAGGTGAAAAAAGGATACGAGTGTGGTATCGGTCTTCAAGACTTTGATGAGACAGAACCTGGTGATATCATTGAGTGTATTAAAGAAGTTGAAGTAGAGGCTGAGTTTAAAAACGAAGGTTAGTCATCTATGAATCAACACGAAATTCAAGAACAAAGATTCTCCCACCAGTTTAAAGAGGCAGTTGCAGATGCAATCTCCTCTTTAAATGATAAAACAGTATCCACATTAACAGTTGTAGAGGTAAAAGTATCAAGAGGGAAAAGTGACGCAACAGTCTACCTTGATGGTGCAGATTTTACAAAAGAAGAGAAAGAGCAAAGAGTTGCTAGACTGAAAAAAGCTAGTGGTTATATTGCAAAACACGCACTTGCAACTCTAGGAAAATTTAGAGCTCCCAATCTAAAGTTTGTAATGGATGACTCTACAGAAGCTTTAAGTAAGATGGATGAACTTTTTAAAAGAATAGAAAATGAACGAAGAAACAAAAAACAAGATTGAGCCAATTTTAGAAGGTCTGGATCTTAAGATCTACGATACTGAAGTTGCAACTGAGGCTGGTTCAGTCATTTATAGAGTATATGTAACTAAATCTAGCGGTGTGACTTTAGATGAGATTGTAGAGGCTACAAAGCAGATCTCTCCTATATTAGATGTATATCCTCCTGTTTCTGGTGAGTATAGATTAGAGGTAAGTTCCCCAGGTGTTGAGAGAGTTTTAAAAAAATCTACTCACTTTGAACAATCAATTGGTGAAAAAGCTAGAATCAAGCTGAAAGATAAGACAAAGTTTACTGGTACAATTAAAGAGGTAAATGGCGATGACATTACCCTTGATGTTAAAGGTGAACTAGAAGTTTATAACATCAACGATATGCAAAAGGCAAGAACTCAGTTCGACTGGTAAGAAGGTTAGCCTTGAACGACGAATTTTACATGACAATTGCCTTAAAAGAGGCATGGAAATATCAAGGTTTAACTCTTCCAAACCCTGCTGTCGGTGCTGTTGTATTAGACAAGCACGGAAAGATCTTAGGTGTTGGAGCACACAGATATGCAGGGCAACCACATGGTGAGGTTAATGCCATTCAAAATGCTCTAGATAATCACAATAACGACAAATCAATTTTTCAAGATGGAACAATCTACGTAACTTTAGAGCCATGTAACCATCATGGAAAAACTCCTCCATGTTCTAATCTAATTCATCAAGTAGGATTAAAAAAAGTTGTTTATGCGGTAGCTGACAAAAATCCAAAGGCTGAAGGTGGAGGGGACTACTTAAGATCTCATGGTATTGAAGTTATTAGTGGTGTTTTAGAAAAAGAAGCTTTAGATCTTTTAGAACCTTTTTTAAAATACCAAGAAAAAAATTTTGTTTTATATAAGTGGGCACAAAATCTTGGAGGAGGATTTACAGGAGGAAAGATTAGTGAAAAAGAATCTTTTACAGATGTTCATAGAATTAGAGATAGAGTAGATTTAATTGTTATTGGCGGAAATACTGTCCGTGTAGATAGACCAACTTTAGATGCCAGAATGGTAAATGGAAAATCTCCTAATGTATTAATTCTCTCTAGAGAAAAAGATTTTGATAGAACAATTCCTCTTTTTAAAATTTCTAATCGAAAAGTAATTATTAGTGATAATATTGATCTAATCGATAGCTATAAGTATGTTTTAGTAGAGGGAGGAGACAATCTATATAATCTATTAAAAGAGAAAATAGACTGGAACCTAATCTACCAAAGCCCTAAAAGTAATAATGGAGCAAAAGTAGAAACAATAGATATAGAGTTTTTACATTGGGAAAACTCAGGGAAAGATCTAAAGATATGGGGGAG
>JAOXRY010000056.1 GCA_025800305.1 Campylobacterales bacterium
ACAGATATAGACTATAAAAATAAAAACTTCTACATAGTAATAGACGAAATTAATAGAGGAAATATCTCAAAGATCTTTGGAGAGTTAATTACTCTTATTGAAGAAGATAAAAGAGACAAATACGAAGTAACTCTTCCATATTCAAAAACAAAGTTTAAGATACCTTCAAATCTTTACATAATAGCAACAATGAATAGCACAGATAAATCTATTGCTACAATTGATATTGCTCTTAGAAGAAGATTTACTTTTTTAAAGATGAAACCTAATGTAGATCTTGTAAATGATGAAGTAAAAGATCTATTTGAAAAACTAAATAACTTTATCAAAGATACTTTAGGGGAAGATTATCAATTAGGACATAGTTATTTTATGGGTGAAGAGATAGATCTTGAATTTATTAAAGAGTATAAAATTAAGCCACTGTTAGAAGAGTATTATTATGCGGATCCCGAAAACTATAAGAAAGCTGAAGAGATCTTAAAATGAAAAGATTTGATGAGTGGAATAAATTAAAAAAAGAACTTCATAGCAGTAAGGAAAAAGTAATCTTCAAAGAGAGAGATGTTTTCTGGGTAAGTATAGGTGAGAATATTGGATTTGAACAAAATGGTAAAGGAAATATATTTTCAAGACCTGTCTTAGTTATGAAGAAATTTTCAAAGAATATGTTTTTTGGAATTCCTTTATCTACTCAAACAAAAGAAGGTAACTATTTTTATAATTTCGACTTTTTAGGAGAGCGAAGTAATGCTTTGATTGTTCAGGGGAGATTATTTGATAGTAAGAGGTTAGAGAATAAAATAGGAATGATTGATAAAAAGAATTTTGAATCCATTAAGATAAAATTAAAAGAGTTATTAAATGTGTAAGTTTTCTCCCCTTAGCAAAACTAAGGGGCATCCCGAAGGCAATTATGTTTGTATTTTAGCAAAACAAATATATAAAAATCAAGAGAGGAAATTAATTGAACTTTAAAATAGAAGAACCACCAATTAATATTGGTGCAGATATATCTGTTAGATCTTTTGAGATGATAAAAGAGGAGATAGCAGAGTATGAAAAAGCGAAAGATTTTGATAAAGAACAATTAGAGGTTATTGAGAGGCTGATTCACACGACCAGCTGTTTTGATGAAGTGTTGGATAATATTTGGTTTTCAAAAGATTCAATCTCTAATATTCAAGATCTTTTGAAACAAGAAGCGAAGATTATTGTTGATGTGAATATGATAAAAGTTGGGC
>JAOXRY010000057.1 GCA_025800305.1 Campylobacterales bacterium
CTAATGAGTGAAATGCGAAATTCTGATGAAAGCTATAAAGCTTATAAAGAAGAGAGAGAACTGGCAAGACGTTCAGCAACAGCAGGTTTTAGTGAGTCTTTACACTTCGTTTTTTCTGATAAAGAAACACTAAAAGCTTATGGTCTAGAAGTTACAGCAGAGTCTCAAGAACTTTTAAATCCAATAACAGCAGATCTAAATACTTTAAGAACTTCATTAATTCCTAATCTTTTAGATGGTGTAAAGTTAAATACAAATAAATCAAAATCAAAAATTGGACTTTTCGAAATTGGTGAGACTTTTAACTCTAAAAGAGAACAGTTTAGAAGTTTTGCTTTAATTCAAAGTGGTGATAAAGAGGATGAAACTGTCCTTAATCACGGTAAACCAGAAAAAGTTGATTTTGGAAGTTTTGTGAAAAAAGTTTCTTCAGTTATTGGAAATTTTGATATTGAAAAAATAGAAAATCCAATTGGACTTTTCCATCCAGGACAATGTGGTGCTATTATCCAAAATGGTGAAAGAATAGGAACTTTAGGAAAAATCCATCCAAAGATCTTAAAAGAGAATTCCTTATCTGATACATTTGCTTGTGAAATTGATTTAGGAAGCAAAGGATTCAAAAAATATGAAGCGGTTCCTCACTCTATTTTTCAACCAGTGAAGAAAGATTTAAGTGTGTTAATCTCTAAAGATGTTAGTTTTGCTTCAATTAAAAAAGAGATTGTTGCTTTAGAAATTCCTGAACTAACAAGAGTCTATCCTGTGGATATCTATGAGGATGAAAGCCTTGGAGATAAAATCAGCCTTAGTATTAGATACATCCTTCAGTCAAAAGAAGGAACATTAGAAGAGAGTCAGATCTCAGGCTCTATGGACAAAATTTTGGAAGTATTAAAGACGAAATTTGGAGCAGAATTAAGATAGATAAGACTCTAAGTCTTATCTTTTTTGAAAGAGTAAAAAAGGGAAGTTTATGAAAGTAGTAACTGTATCAAGTACCAAAGGATTTAATAAAGAGATAAAAGTTCCTGGAGATAAATCCATATCTCACAGAGTAGCGATGTTTTCCCTCTTAAGTAATCAAAAAAGTACAGTAACAAACTTTTTAGAAGCTGAAGACACTTTAAACTCATTAAAAATTGCCCATACCTTAGGTGCTCAAGTTGAATGGAAAAACAAAGTATTAGAAATCACTCCTTCTAAAGATGGAATAGAAGAACCAAGTGAAATTTTGGACTGTGGAAATGCAGGAACAGGAATTAGGCTTTATACTGGACTTTTGGCATCACAAAGAGGTCAATATATCTTAAGTGGTGATAAATATCTTAACTCAAGACCAATGGGAAGAGTAATAAACCCTTTAAACTCAATAGGTGCAGAAATTACAGCTAGAGATAACAATACAAAAGCTCCAATTGTTGTCAGAGGAAGCAAGTTAAAAAATTTTAACTATGAAAGTAAAATTGCTTCTGCACAAGTTAAAACATCTCTTATCTTGGCTGGACTTAATGGAGATGGACCATCAACTATTACAGAACCAGAACTTAGCCGTGATCACACTGAGAGAATGTTAAAGGGAATGGGTGCTGATATAAGTATAGAAGATCTAAAGGTTACTATAAATCCTTTAACTAAGCCTCTTGAACCTCTTAATATCAATGTAGCTTCAGATCCTTCAAGTGGTTTTTTCTTTGGTGTTGCTGCTGCTATTACACCAAATTCAAAAGTTGTTTTAAAAAACTTAACCCTTAATCCTACAAGAGTAGAAGGATTCAATGTTTTAAAACGAATGGGTGTAAAAGTAGAGTTTATTGAAAAAGAGAATGTATATGAACCAATTGGTGATATCATTGTTGAATATAATGAATTAAATGCTGTAACTGTAGATAATAAGATCTCGTGGCTTATTGATGAGATTCCAGCTCTTTCTATTGCTTTTGCCTTAGCAAAAGGTACAAGTGTTGTAAAAAATGCTGAAGAGCTAAGAGTAAAAGAGAGTGATAGAATCAAAAGTGTAGTAAATAATCTAAAGCTTTGTGGAGTTAAAGTTGTTGAAAATGAGGACGGTTTTGAAGTGACTGGTTCAAACTCTATTAAAGGAGCAACGATTAGTAGTTTTGGAGATCACAGAATTGCTATGAGTTTTGCAATTGGTGGACTTGTTTCAAAAACTAAAATGACTATTGAGGATACAGATTGTATTGACACCTCTTTTCCTGATTTTTTTGAGATCTTAAAAGATGTAGGTGGCTTAGTAAGTTAAAACTGCATTATCTATTATGAAGTAACTTTTAGAATAATTATTATATTATTTTATCAAAAAAAGTGAGGAATAGATGAAAAAATTTTTTTTAATGGTGTTTTTGGTTACTGCACTATTCAGTTCTGAAAAAAATGAAGTCACAAAGGGAAAGGGATTTTATTTTGGTGGTAGTACTTTACCAATGAAGGGTACAGGTTTTACTGCTAATGAAAACTTTTACTTTACAGATATCAATAACAATTATTTTTATAAGACATTGGATATGAGGGAGGTCAATGTTAAAGTTGTAGCAAGTGGATTTCAAGCTGGGTATGACGATGAGTCAGCTAATTATATAATAGAAGCATCTTTTAATAAAAACAGAAAATTAGAAGGCTTTGTACTTTTTTGGGGATATAAACATAATATTGTAAAAACACAGCAAACTGCCTTAACACTAATACCAAAAGTAGGATACGCAAGTGTTACTGCAAAATATGATACAGGCTTTAAAACAACTAGCGGCGAAGAGGTGACTTTAGAGTTAGTTTCAAGAGGTGTTGCATTTGCCGCAGACGTAAGAGGGGAATATAAGATTACAAAAAAATGGTCAATAATAGGAAGTGTAGGGTATATAGCTACTATGTTGAGTAAAATTAAGACAGAAAGTAATCTAGACGATAGAGGTGTCTCTGCATCTACAAGAAACGGAGCTCTAAGTGATGCAAAATTTGAAATGGGTGGTGGAACAGCGGGAGTATTTGCTAAATACTCATGGTAAGGTTTTGAGACATCTTTTTAGAAGGTGTCTCTTTCTCTTTTATTGATATAATTAGACAATCAAAAGTAAAGGTTGGCTAATGTTTCAATGGCTTAAAGATTTTTTTGTAGATAACTCTCGAAATACCTTCAAAGAGGAAAAAGATAATGACTTTGAAGGTTATGGCTATATGAAAAGAGTCTATGGTATAGATAATATGCCTAGGTTTGAGACAATAGCAAAACTTACACGAACAGATCCTCTTACAAAAGCTTACAACCGTATTGCATTTGAGGATAGTCTTCAACATGAGATCTATATTTCCCAAAGATATAAAACCGATTTTTCTATTGTCTTGATTAAAATCAAAGATTTTACAACTATAAACAATGAATATGGAACATTGGTAGGAGATCAAGTTTTAAAAGAGACTTTTATTAAAATCAAAGAGAGTTTAAGAGCCAGTGATACTATTTTTAGATGGGGTGGAGTTGAGTTTTTAG
>JAOXRY010000062.1 GCA_025800305.1 Campylobacterales bacterium
TGACGATTTAGTAATTCTTTTCCTACACGTCTTCCAATACTTCTCCCAACAACAGATACTTCTAAACTGTGTGTTAAACGCGTATGAACAAAGTCGGTTTCTGACAATGGAATTACTTGTGTTTTATCTTGTAAACTTCTAAACGCCGACGAAAAAATGATTCTATCAAAATCTACTTCAAAACCCAAACGAGTTTCGTCTTGTTCTGCTCTGTGTCTTTTTTTGGTATCTCCAAATCGTTTTAACGATAGTAATTGTTCCCAGTTCATTTATTCTTCTTTATATGTTCTAAAACCTTTGATAATTGATTTTCTTCAAATTCTATGTTTCCTTTTCCATCAATTAAATAATACCTCGGAAAAAGAGAAATCTTTAAATCTTTCTTAAGGTTTGGTTTTTCTTTGAATTGATTATAATTTTTCCAAAAATACTTATGTTCTTTTAAATATGCCCTCCATTTAGTTGTATTTCTATCTATTGAAAAACCTATTAATTCGATATTATTTTTACGAAAATCTGTTATTTTCTTAGCCAACTTTTTATGATCTTTTATACAAGGTGCGCATTCTAAATACCAAAAGTCCAACAGGTATTTTTTTCCTTTTTCCAACACCAACTTTTCTGAGGTTTTTGTTGTTGTTTTAAATGTATATGGAGAAAAATCAATCTTCTTTTGAATCGATAATTTTGTTTTTTGCTTCGCAATTTTTTGAGAAGAACCCTCTTTACAGCCAAACAAAACGGCAAAAAGTAAGAATCCTATTTTTATTTTTTTCATTTTTCTAAAATACAAAAAAGAGAAGCGATATTGCCTCTCTTTTTTCCTTTTAATTTAATTAGTGTCTGGTTAGACAAATGTAGATTTGATTAAGATCCACACATTAAGCAATCATCTGGTCCTGCATCTCTAGATGCATCTACCATTGCTTTAAACTCTTCTGGAGACATTGGCTTGTCGTCTTCTTTTTTCTCTTTTGATAAGGTAAACTGAATTGCGTTTACTGCAGATTTTGTTCTTAAGTAATACATTCCTGTTTTTAATCCAGATTTCCAT
>JAOXRY010000075.1 GCA_025800305.1 Campylobacterales bacterium
TTTTTGTAGGATTTTAATCTTGCCTTTTGTGTGATTTCCTCTTAACTAAACGCCATTGTACCTGACCCTTATTTTTTATTTTTATATTTCTCTTGACCTTCACTTTTTTAGTTATGTTCTATACTCTGCATTGATCTTTACGTACTCATATCCTAAATCGCATCCATAAGCTGTATAGCTATCACTTCCAGTACCTAAATCACAAGTAATTTTGAACTCTTGATTTTGTAAGACTTTATAAGCTTTCTCTTCAACCTCAGAAGTCATCACGCCTTTACCATCGTAGATAACAATACTTCCAATTGAGATCTTAAGATCTTCCTCTTTACATTGAACCTGAGCAGCCCCTATTGTAGAAGCGATACGTCCCCAGTTTGGGTCTTCTCCAAAAAGAGCAGTTTTTACCAAAAGAGAGTTAGAGAGGTTTTTTGCAACTTTTTTTGCTTCTTCATAACTCTTTGCATTTTTCACATCAAAAGCGACAAGCTTCTTAGCTCCCTCTCCATCTTTTGCTATTTGTAGAGCCAAATGATGAAGGACTTGTTGAAGTGCTTCTCTAAAAGCTTCTTTTTCATATCCATTAGCTTTTCCATTTGCCATGATGAAAATAGAGTCATTTGTTGACATATCACCATCAACACTAATAGCATTAAAGCTTCCGTCTAAACAAGTTTCTAATTGCTCTTGTAGTTCTGCTTTTTCCACTTTTGCATCTGTTGTTACAAAACAAAGCATCGTAGCAAGGCTAGGAGCTATCATCCCTGCCCCTTTTGCCATTGCACCGATTCTAAATTCTCCCTTATCTGTCACAACCTTTAGAGCTATCTCTTTTTTAAAAGCATCTGTTGTCATAATAGCTTTTGCTGCGTTATCTGAATTCTTACCATTTAGATCAAACTTTTTTATTCCTTCTAAGATCTTCTCTACTGGTAGTTGCTGTCCTATAACCCCAGTGGAGCTCATAAGACAATTTTCAAAAGGAAACTCCTTTAAGATCTTGTCTATATTATCCAGCCCCTCTTGTCCTGTCATCGCATTGGCATTTTTAGAGTTGATTAAAATACCACCGATTTTATTTTTTAATTTTTCTTTGGCATCAATAATAGGAGCTGCTTGAAATCTGTTGGATGTAAAAACAGCGACAGTGTCACATGGCTCTTGGGATCTTACAAAGCAAAGATCTAAAGCCTCAGGTTTTAACCCAGCATTAACACCATCAGAAAAAAAGCCTTTTGGTGCACAAATACTGTTTTCTATTGGAAATATTTTAAACATTTTATAACCTTTATTTACTATATATTTTTCAAATTTTAATAGGGAATATTGTGATTATTATATCAAAAAAACAAATGGAAAATTTTTCTAAAAAAATTTCTTGAAATTATATACATAAAGGTAATATTTTATTGATAAACTCTTTATTGTAAAGGGTTGCTTTATATTTGATAAAAGGTTACTATTAAGTTACAAATCAGTTACATTTTAGTTACATAATCAATTAGAGAGGGAAAATAATGGAACTTGAAAACATGCAAGATATCGAAAAAGCAACCAAGCATGGAAGAGATGGTCTTTTTAGATTAGGAATAGGCGTTTTATTTATCGTAGGGATCTTACTTTACGTTTCTGTAGTTAATGGGAGTTTACCTAATAGTACAATTTTAGTTGTTGCTGCTGTTATTGGTGGATATATGGCTATGAACATCGGTGCCAATGATGTTGCCAACAATGTCGGTCCTGCTGTTGGTTCAAAAGCGTTGACTCTTGGTGGTGCTATTGTAATTGCTGCTATTTTTGAAGCAAGTGGTGCTTTGGTTGCTGGTGGTGATGTTGTAAGCACTATTAAAAAAGGAATTATAGATCCAGGTCTTATTGCTGATCCTGATACTTTTATCTGGCTAATGCTTGCAGCTATCTTAGCTGGTTCTATTTGGTTAAATATCGCAACTGCATTAGGAGCTCCTGTTTCGACAACTCACTCAATTGTTGGTGGAGTTCTTGGTGCTGGAATTGCTGCTGGTGGTTGGCAAATTGCAAATTGGGAAACTATGGGTAAAATTGCTGCTAGTTGGGTTATCTCTCCAGTACTTGGCGGAATTATAGCAGCGTTTTTTCTCTACTCTATAAAAAGAACTATCACATATAAAGATGACATAATAGAAGCTGCTTCAAAAGTTGTTCCTGTTCTTGTCTCTATTATGGCTTGGGCTTTTAGTACGTATTTAATAGTCAAAGGAATCAAAAAACTTATCAAAATTGATTTTCCTTTAGCCGCACTTATTGGTCTTGGCATTGCTGTTGGAATCTATTTTCTTGTAAAACCAATGATAAAAAAAGCGACTTTAAAACTAGATAACTCCAAAGAGAGTGTAAATCAACTTTTTACAATTCCACTAATTTTTGCTGCAGCACTTCTAAGTTTTGCCCATGGTGCAAATGATGTTGCCAATGCAGTAGGTCCTCTTGCGGCAATTTACGACTCTATCGCCCACGGTGTTATCTCTAAAAAAGCTGAAATTCCATTATGGATTATGATGATTGGTGCAATTGGTATTGCTATAGGACTTGCTCTTTATGGTCCAAAGTTAATTAAAACCGTAGGAAGTGAAATCACGGAACTTAATCAGATTAGAGCTTTTACTGTTGCGATGGCTGCTTCTATAACTGTTATTGTAGCTTCACAGCTTGGTCTTCCTGTTAGTTCAACCCATATTGCTGTAGGTGCTGTTTTTGGAGTTGGATTTTTAAGAGAATATATTAAATCAAACTATGCAAAGATGGAGCAAGAGATTATTGATGCCCATGATGAAAGTGAAAAAGAGCAACTAGAAGCATTCTTAGAGGAATTTAAAAAAGCATCATTTAAACAAAAAACAAAAATGATGGAACAAATTAAAGATAAAAAAAGAAGAATCGAAGAAGGGCTGGATTTCTCTAAAAAAGAGAGAAGAAAGATTAAAAAAGCCTATCAAAAAGAGCTAGTTAAAAGATCTGCATTTGGAAAGATTATTGCCGCTTGGTTAATTACAGTTCCTGTTTCAGCTATTATGGCTGCTATGATTTTCTTTATGATTAGAGGATTTTTGCTACCATAATTTTTTAAAGGTAGTTAATGTTCAATATAGTTCTTGTTTCACCAAAAATTCCACAAAACACAGGTACCATTGGTCGTACCTGTGTTAGTCTTGGAGCCAAACTCCACATCGTAAAACCAATCCCATTTAGTCTTGATGAAAAAGCAGTACGAAGAGCTGGTCTTGATTATTGGCAAGACTTAGATCTAACTGTTTGGGAAAGTTTAGAGGAGTTTTTAAAAGTAAATCCTATCAATGAAAGACACTTTTTTGCAACAACAAAAACCAAACATGAATATTTTAATGTAGAGTATGAAAAAGATGATTTTATCTACTTTGGAAGTGAAGACACAGGATTACCTGAATCTCTTTTTCAGACAGAAGGTGTGATGATCAATATTCCAATGAAAACCCAATATAGAAGTCTTAATCAATCTAACGCAGTATCAATTATTATTTACGAAGCATTAAGACAAAATTATTCAAATTTTAATCTTTCCTGAATTTTTCAATGTAAATTACTGTATAATTTTCGTGATTATGTTTTTAGTGAGACACCTTGTCGATAAAAATGTAAAAACAGCAAAAGGAAAACAATGCAAATTTACGTAGGAAATATGTCTTACCAAAGTACAGAAGAAGGTATCAAAGAGTTATTCTCACAATTTGGTGAGGTAGAAAATGTAAAGATTATTATCGATAGAGAAACAAACAGATCTAAAGGTTTTGGATTCGTTACTATGAATGATGATAGTGCTGCTCAAAATGCAATTGATGAGTTAAATGATAAAGAGTACGAAGGAAGAACTCTTAGAATTAACGAAGCAAAACCAAGAGAAGAGAGACCAAGAAGAAGTTTTAATAACAGATACTAAAACTTCTTGTCAAAGAGGAAGATTATCTTCTTCTTTGACTACCTCCATCTCTTCTGTTTCTGCTATCTCTACTTCTACTATTTCTTGAACGGTTACCGCCTCTTCCACCTCTATATTTAGAGTTCTTATTTCTGTCACGGCTATTTTTCTTGAAGTTTTCAAGCATTTTTTCTAGTCTTCTTTTATCAATACCTATTTTGTCTGGACCATGAACCTTTTGTCCATCCATTAGCATTGACATCAGCTTGAAAGTAATTTGAGAAAGTTCCATCTCCTCTTCTAAGATCTGAACAAGTTCTGCTGCTTGGTTGTAGATCTTTTGCTCTTCAATATCTTTTACAAGTTTTTTAGACATATCGTCTTTAACATCAGCA
>JAOXRY010000107.1 GCA_025800305.1 Campylobacterales bacterium
GGGAGACTTAGTAGGACTAATTGATGATATGGCTATTGTGCAAAGGGGTGGTAGTGTTTATCAAGATAAAATGCAAAACTTCTTAGAAAACTTTAGATGTTATAAATTAGGAGATGAAGAAATTTGTGAATCAAAGGTTCACAGAGTTGAAGAGTATAAAGGGGATAAAAAACTTTATACTTTTGAAGATATAAATGAACTAGAAGAGCTTCAAACAGATTTTGAAGATAAGTTCTTAGGTTTTGTGGGGAAATATTAAAATGATTGATTCTATTATCAAAAAAGAGTGGCTAAAAATAAGATTTATATTTCTTACACTATTTATTATCTCTCTTGGTATTCTTTTTAAATTTTGGCATAACTTAAGTTTCTCTTTTTCAACAATTGAGCCTGAAACGATGATGTGGTATAGATTTGTTCATTTAGAACAAAAACCTTATGAGTACTTCTCTTATCTTTTTTTTGTTATTGGTTTTGCTATTGCTATCTTTCAATTTGTTCCAGAAAGAGTTAGAAATAGAATTAAGATTATGACTC
>JAOXRY010000098.1 GCA_025800305.1 Campylobacterales bacterium
GTCCCCAACCAAGTCCAACGGTTGTATGACCAGGCTTATGGGTAAAAGATTCAAAAGAATTCACCCAAAGTGAGTGACCAGAGAGGCTTATAGCTAAAGTTGTAGCTACTACTGTTTGTTTTATAATGTTCATTAATTTTCCTTAATTTTTTTAAATATAATATTAAACATTGATATTGAAAATCAATATATTTTACGTTGATAAAAGGATTTTTTTTTACTTTTTACGTATTCTTTGTAAAGTGGATTTTATTTTTAATAAATAAACTTGATTGACATTGACTAAACTTTTTTATATAATTCCTTATCAAATAATTTTAGTGGAGAATATGAATATGGCAGGAAAAAGCCTTTATGAAACTTTAGAAGTATCTTCAAATTCCAGTGAAGATGAAATTAAAAAAGCCTATAGAAAATTAGCAAGAAAATACCATCCAGATATCAATAAAGCTCCAGAGGCAGAGGAAAAATTTAAAGAGATAAATGCTGCTTATGAGGTCCTTAGTGATCCTAAGAAAAAAGCACAATATGATCAGTTTGGTGATTCGATGTTTGGAAATCAATCTTTCCATGACTTTGCTCAAGGTCAAGGTGGTTTTGGTGGTGGAATGGATATGGAAGATATCCTTAGTCAGATCTTTGGTCAAGGTGGAGGCTTTGGTGGGAGAGGAGGACACGGAGGTTTTAACTCTAGCTTTAACTTTGGTATGCCAGATCTTGATATTACAAAAAGAGTCCATATTGACTTTCTTACATCTGTTCAAGGTGGGACAAGAGATGTTGGTGGCTTTGACATCAAGATCCCAGCTGGAATCAAAGAGGGTGAAAAGCTAAGAGTTAGAAACAAAGGAAAAAGCTATCAAGGACAGCAAGGAGATCTTATTCTTGTGGTGTCTGTTAGTGGTTCAGAAGAGTACGAAAGAGATGGAGATAATCTTACGAAAATATTTCAAGTTCCTTTGAAAACTGCTCTTCTTGGTGGTAAAGTAACAGTAGAGACTTTAGAAAAAGATGTAACTCTAAAAATCCCAGCAGGAATTAAGTGTGGACAGAAGTTTAGAATCAAAGGTTTAGGTGTTGAAAATAGAAAGACAAAGATCAAAGGAGATCTTCATCTAAAAGCAAATATTAAACTTCCAGATCTAGAAAAATTAGATACAGAAGCCTTGGAAAAACTCCTTCCTGAAGAGTAAAGGATAGTTTATGCACTCATACGAAGAACCAGTATATATGATAAGCGTTGTAGCTCAGCTACTTGAAATTCATCCTCAGACATTGAGACAGTATGAGAGAGAAGGGCTTGTGACACCATCAAGAAGCGATGGAAAGATTAGGCTTTACTCTCAAAAAAACATTGATGAAATCAAGATGATTCTAAGACTAACAAGAGAGCTAGGGGTAAACCTTGCAGGGGTAGATGTAATTTTACAAATGAAAACTCAGATTGGTGAGCTGGAAAAAGAGGTGGAAGATCTAAGAGGAAGATTATCCTCTATTAATGAACATAGTGTCGTACCTGATAACAAAGCTGTTGTTTGTACAACTTCTAGAAAAGTAGTTATTATAGAAGAGAAGTAAGATCTCATCTAGAGATCTTATTTTTTCACAACATCAGCTATAGCTTCTTCAATAGTTTTAAACTGAAACTCAAATCCCGCTTTTGGAAGTTTTTTAGAGATGACTCTTTGCCCATCGAGTAAAACAGTTGCACCTTCACTAAAGATAAGTTTTACCATAAAAACAGGAAGAGGGATAAATGTACTTTTGTTTAGAGCTTCTCCTAATGCTTTTGTTAGACCTTCGTTAGTCGATGGAGTAGGAGCTGTATAGTTAAAAGTTCCATCAAGTTCTTGTTCAATTAAAAACTTTTGGGCATTTACCAGATCTTTAATGTGTATCCACGAAAAACTTTGTTTTCCATCACCAATTACTCCTCCTAGACCCATTTTAAAAGGAGGTAGCATTTTTGATAAAGCACCACCATTTCCGATCACAACACCAAATCTTGTAATGGCAACTTTTATACCTAGATCTTCCGCTTTTTTTGCTTCATTTTCCCACTGTTGGCAAAGTTCCCCTAAAAAGTCATTACTATACTCGGTTGTCTCTTCTGTATACTCTTTATCACCTTTGTAAATTCCTACTGCAGAAGTAGAAATAAGTTGTTTTGGTTTATTTTTCATTAATTTAAAAGATTCAATAAGTTTATTGGTTGTATTGATTCTGCTGCCAACTAAGATTTTTTTATAGTCTTCATTCCATCTAGTACTAATATTTGCTCCTGCAAGGTTTATAAAAACATCAATGCCATCATATTTCTTTCCAAAATCTTCGTTGGAAAGATTGAGATCTGATCTTTCTATTCTTAGTACTTCATTATTCTCTTCTAGTTCGTTTATAATATTTTTCCCAACGAATCCACTTGCTCCAGTTATAGCTATTTTCATAATTAATACCTCACATTAGTTAAGTTAATTGATTATACCACTTCAAACTTTCATTTTACTTGACCTCTAAGTGTTCTTTAATATTTTTTTCTCTATAATCACGAGCCTAAAAATACACAGGTGTTAATCCTTTAACGGGTTGTGGCTTAGCCACTAAGGAACACCGAGGTATAAACCCAAAAAAATTAAAAAAGGAGAACTAGTTATGGTTACAATGAAAGACCTACTAGAATGTGGTGTACATTTCGGACACCAAACAAGAAGATGGAATCCAAAGATGAAAAAATATATCTTTGGTGTAAGAAAGAATATCTATATAATAGATCTACAAAAGACTCTAAGATATTTCAGATATACATATAATGTGGTAAAAGACGCTGCTGCTGAAGGTAAAACAATTTTATTTGTTGGTACAAAAAAACAAGCTAGCCAATTAATCGAGCAAGAAGCTAAAAGATGTGGTATGCCATATGTATCTAACAGATGGTTAGGTGGTATGCTTACAAACCAAAAAACAATTAAACAATCAATCAAAAAACTTGAAGCTATTGAAGAATTAGAAAAAAGTGGAAAAATCGACCTTCTAACTAAAAAAGAAGCTTTAATGCTAAGAAGACAAAAAGATAAATTAGAAAGATATATCGGTGGTATCAAAGATATGAACGGTACACCTGATATGGTTTTCGTACTTGACGCTGTTAAAGAAAAAATTGCTGTTCAAGAAGCTAACAGACTAGGAATCCCAGTTGTAGCTCCACTAGATACAAACTGTGATCCAGATGTTGTTGATTACCCAATCCCAGGAAATGACGATGCAATTAGAGCAATTGGTCTATTTTGTAAAGAGATGGCAAGTGCTGTAATCGAAGGTAGAGAACTGTCTGCTCAAGATGGTAAAGCAGAAGCTGAAGGTGAAGCTCCAGCTGAAGAAGCAAAAGAAGAAGCTCCAGCTGAAGAAGTAGCTGAAGCTAAAACAGAGGAGGCGTAATTATGGCTGTTACTCCTGCAATGATTAAAGAACTTAGAGAGTCTACAAACGCTGGTTTAATGGATTGTAAAAAAGCTCTTGCTGCATCTGAAGGTGATATGCAAGGTGCTGTTGAGTGGTTAAGAGAGAAAGGTCTTTCTAAAGCTGCTAAAGTAGCTGGTAAAATCGCTGCTGAAGGTGTTGTTTCTGTTGTTGTTGCTGATGATTGTGCTAAAGCTACAATTATCGAAGTTAACTCAGAAACAGACTTTGTTGCTAAAAATGAAAACTTCACAGGTTTTGTTGATGTAATGGCTAACGCTATCTATTCAAGTTCTTTCAAGACAATTGATGAAGTAAAAGCTGGTGAGTTAGAAGGTAAACCTTATGAAACTCACATCGCTGAAGCTACAGCTAAAGTTGGTGAGAAAATTGATGTAAGAAGATTTACAACTTTTGAAGCTCCAGAAAGTGGTTTAGTAAATGGTTATACTCACTCAAATGGTCAAATGGGTGCAATTGTTTGTGTTGAAACTGATAGTAAAGCTACAGCTGACGCTGTTAAAGATCTTGTAAAAGATATTGCAATGCATGCTACAGCAATGAACCCAGAGTATCTAAATGAGTCTGAAATCCCACAAGAGATTTTAGACAGAGAGACTGAGTTTGCAAAGAACCAATTAAAAGAAGAAGGTAAGCCAGAAGCAATCTGGGATAAAATTCTTCCAGGAAAAATTAAAAAATATGCAAAAGATAACTGTTTAGTTGATCAAGCTTTCGTTAAAGATGACAAGCAATCAGTATCTGGTGCATTATCTGCTGCTGCTAAAGCTGCTGGTGGTGAAGCTAAAATAGTAGCCTTCTCAAGATTCCAAGTTGGTGAAGGTATCGAGAAAAAAGAAGATAACTTTGCTGACGAAGTTGCAGCTCAACTTAAAAAATAGAATTATTTAATCATTGGAACACTCTTTGCTATAGTAGTAATACCAAAGTAAGGAGTCTCCATGATATTAATGGATAAACTTCAAATGATGGTGAAGCTAAAAGAGAAGATTTACAATTTAAAAAGGCAACAGGCTGATGCTTCAGAAGTTGCTAAACTTGAAAAGCTCCTCGATAAGCTCCAAACAACGCCTAACGCTAAGTTTATATAACTTGACGTTGTCATTTGATAAGCCAATGACTTACTTCTATTTTGAAACGGATTTTTAAATGATGTTAGAAGCAATAGGGGTAAGTCATAACTTTGACTACGACCTTTTCTCAGATATTAATTTACAACTAAACAAAAAAGAATCTATCGCCATACTTGGTGTTAGTGGTAGTGGAAAATCTACTTTAATGCATATTCTTTCAAGTTTTATGAAGCCTAATAGTGGAAAAATAAATATTAATGGTGAAAGTATCTATGACCTTCCTTCAAAAAAACTAGAAGATCTAAGAAGATATAACCTTGGTATGATTTTTCAACAACACTACCTTTTCCGTGGTTTTACAGGAATGGAAAATATTCTTTCTGCGTCTTTAATGGCAGAGCAATCTATAGATAACCAACTTTTAGAAAAACTTGGAATAGATCAAGTTATCAATCAGTCTGCTGCGGATCTTTCAGGAGGACAACAACAAAGAGTTTCTGTCGCTAGAGTTTTGGTTAAAAAACCACAGATTATCTTTGCAGACGAACCAACAGGAAATCTTGATAAAGATACAGCAAAGAGTGTTATGGATGTTCTTTACTCTTATGTAAAAGAGGAAGATAGAGGAATGTTCCTGGTAACACATGATGAGAAAATTGCTTCATCTTGTGATAAGATTTATCTTTTGGAAAATAAGATCTTAAAAGAGTTATGACAGACTTTACTGCCTTTTTAACAGACGGTAGCGTAGCAAACTTCTTTTTATTACTTGTTAGACTTGGTGGAATGTTTGTATTTCTACCCTTTTTCAATTCTCCAACAGTTTTTGTAACAATTAAAACAGGTTTTGTATTTTTCCTTACAATTCTTTTTTACCCAGTTCTTCAGCCAATTGGTTTTGAATTAAACATCGCTACTATAGTAGGAGCTATAATAAGTGAGCTATTTTTAGGGATGGCAGTTGGAGTAATACTTAGTGTTATTTTTGCAATGATGCAATACGCAGGGGAACTTGTGGCATTTGTAATGGGTTTTACAATGGCATCAACTATGGACCCTCAAACAGGAACAAGTACACCAATTACTAGCCAGTTTCTAAATATGTTTGCGATTATGGTATTTTTGGTTATTGATGGACATCACACTGTTATTTTATTTATGTATGACTCTTTAAACATGGTGCCCCTTGGAGGTTTTGTCTTTGAGGAGAGATATATAGAGTATATGATTAAATCGATGACTTCCTTATTTATTTTTGGGTTTTCTTTGGCATTTCCGATTCTATCTTTGTCCCTTTTATCTGATATTATTTTTGGAATGATTATGAAGACAATGCCAAGTTTCAATCTTCTTGTAATTGGTTTTCCAATAAAAATCTCTATTGCTTTTATTGTTTTTATGGCAATTTTATCATCTATGGTTGTAGTTTTTGAGGGACAACTAGAAAAGGCTTTTCGAGTTATATTCAGCTTTATAGGAACATCAATCTAATCTGAGACACAAAAAAGTTATTCATTTTACAAAAAAGAGAGAAGTTAGAGAGTTTTTCTTTCTATAATTTATAAAATATATAAAGTAAAGTGTGAACAAAATGACAGCGATAGATAAGACAAAAAAAACCAGCTTTACACAGTCTATGCCACTTCACTCTATTCTTGTGGATACGACCTTACCTTTTGATATTTTAGTGAAAGAAGATGGAAAATTTAATATTTTAAAAACAGAGGGAACTTTATACACCTTAGAAATCCAAAATGATTTAGTTTGTAAAGGTATTGAAGAACTTTATACACCTGTAATGAATAAAGAGAACTATATAAACTATGTAAATAAGTACATTAAAAAAATTCTTTTGAACAAGCAGATTGATGATGTAGAAAAATGTCTTATTACTTACCACCATTCAAAGTCTGTAATGGAAGAGTTATTGGAAAATCCAGATTCAAAAGTTGCACTTTCTAGGGTGAGGGTTTCAACATCAGCAATTATTGACACTTTATTAGTTGATCAAAAGGCTTTAAAGTCTTTTATAGAAATTGGTGGATTGAATTATAGTATTTGCTCCCATTCTGTTGATGTAAGTATTTATGCTACAGCACTAGCTGTTCAATTGGGACTTCCAAGAGCAGAACTGTTTAGGGTAGGTTATGCTGGAATGCTTCATGATATTGGAAAAGTAAGGGTAGATAGTAAAATCCTGAATAAAAAAGAAGAGCTAACACCAGAAGAGTTTAAGGAGATTCAAAAACATCCTGTTTATAGTTATCAGTTATTAAAAAGTCACAATGAAATGAATGAAACTATTTTAAATGGGATATTATATCACCATGAAAAATTTAATGGAAGTGGCTATCCCCATGGAATAAAAGGAGATAGAATCCCACTAATTGCACAGATCTTATCTATTGCAGATATCTTTAGTGCTATCACTACCCATAAAAGTTATAACAATGGTAAAAGTACATTTGAATCTCTTAAAGAGTTGAAAGCTATGAAAAAAGAATTAAATCCTAAATTAATAGGAGAATTTATCAAAGTAATGACAAAAGCTTGTAAAGTTCATTAAAATAATTTATTAGTCCTAAATCTACATACTTTTACTTCCCCTTAAAATAGTAATAAAAACATCTAAAATATTATTTATCATCCTTAAGAAAAAAGACGAAAATTAAAGTTTTTATGGTATAACTAAACGATTAACAAATAAAGGATAAAGAATGGTTAGACGAAGTTTTATTTCTGTTGTTTCAGTGGCAGTTACTACATTGCTTTTAGTAGGTTGTAGTAGTGATTCTAAATCAAAAAATCAGAACGAAGAAAGAGGTGTAGCTGGTAAAGCTAGTACGGAATTTGTAACTATTGGTACAGGTGGTGTAACAGGTGTTTATTACCCTATTGGTGGAGCAATTTGTAGATTAGTTAATAAAGATAAAAAAACACATGGTGTGAGATGTTCTGTTGAGTCTACAGGAGGTTCTGTTTACAATATTAACACAATTAGAGCAGGTGAACTAGAGATGGGTGTTGCCCAATCAGATTGGCAGTATCACGCTTATAATGGTACAAGTAAATTTAAAGAAAAAGGTGCTTATAAAGATCTAAGAGCAGTATTCTCAATTCATCCAGAATCTTTTACTGTTGTAGCTAGAAAAGATGCAGGAATTAAGACTCTTGAAGATCTAAAAGGCAAAAGAGTAAATATTGGTAACCCAGGATCTGGTCAAAGAGGTTCTATGGAAGTGCTTATGAAAGCTAAAGGTTGGGATAAATCTGTATTTAAAGTTGCTTCAGAACTAAAAGCTGCTGAGATGGCAAAAGCACTTTGTGATAATAAAATTGATGCGATGATCTATTTTGTTGGTCATCCAAGTGGTTCAATCAAAGAAGCTACAACAACTTGTGCTAGTAATCTAGTAACAATTTATGATGATTCTGTAAAGAAACTAATTGATGAAAAACCTTATTATAGAAAATCAGTTATTTCTGGTGGACTATATCAAGGAAATCCAGATGATACAACAACATTTGGTGTAGGTGCGACACTTGTTACTAGTGCAAAAGTATCGGATGCTGCAGTATATGCAATTGTAAAAGGTGTATTTGAAAATTTTGAAGGATTTAAAAAACTTCATCCTGCATTTGCAAACTTGAAAAAAGAGGAGATGGTAAAAGAAGCTCTTTCTGCACCTCTTCACAATGGTGCTTTGAAATATTATAAAGAAGCTGGTTTAATTAAATAAGCTTTTAAAGAGGGGAATCTCTTCCCCTCTATTTTTTCTTCTTAAAATAAAAGGTCCCGTTTGTGAAAAATGATAAAAATAATGTAAATAATAATCCAATTTTAGAAGTTGAGACAGGTGGTAGAAAGCCTACCAATAAATTAATAGCTAAAGGTATTTTATATCTAGCTATGACTTGGTCTTTGTTTCAACTATATGTTTCATCACCGTTAGTTCTAGAGTTTACACCATGGATAAATGGTGATATAGTAAAAAGAATCCATCTTGTTTTTGCAGGGTTTCTTGCATATCTTACATACCTGCCCTATAAAAAGGCTCCAAAAAGTTATATACCAATATATGATTTAGTAATGGGTATTCTTTTTATTATATCAATCCTTTACCTAGTATATTCACAAGTTTTAGACAGTGTGAATTTTGAAATGAGATTGGGAGAACCAAATAGTTTAGATCTAATAAGTGGTACTATGGGGGTTATACTTCTTCTTGAAGCTACAAGAAGAACCCTTGGACCTCCTCTTACAATTATCGCAATTTTTGCATTGACATATAGTTTTTTTGGTGCTGGAGATTATGGTGGGTCTTCTTTGAACAAGATAGTCTCCCATATGTGGATTACAACAGAAGGTGCTTTTGGGGTTGCTATTGGTGTGTCAACAATGATGGTTTTTCTATTTGTTCTTTTTGGTGCTTTATTGGAACAAGCAGGTGCAGGAAATTATTTTATTCGTGTTGCTTTTGCTTTAATGGGACACTTTAGAGGTGGACCAGCAAAAGCAGCTGTTGTAAGCTCTGCAATGACTGGTATGATTTCTGGTAGTTCTATAGCCAATGTTGTAACAACAGGGACTTTTACGATTCCTTTAATGAAAAAAGTTGGTTTTTCCAAAGAGAAAGCAGGGGCAATTGAGGTTGCTTCATCTACCAATGGGCAATTAACACCTCCTATTATGGGTGCAGCAGCATTTTTAATGGTTGAGTATGTAGGTATTCCTTTTATAGAAGTTATAAAACACGCATTTTTACCAGCTGTTATGTCCTATTTGGCACTGATATATATTGTTCATTTAGAAGCTTTAAAAGCAGGAATGGAAGGATTATCAAGACCTCATAAAATGGCAAAATTAGCAAAGGCATTAAGTTTTGTAAGTGTTGTAGCTATTATGGGATTTTTAGCATTTGTTCTTCCTCTTCTTGTTGGATCTATAAAAGATATTGGTGGTGAATACACATTTCCAATAGTTTCTTTGTTGCTTTTTATAGTTTATGTATTGTTATTAAAAGTCGCATCAAAAGTACCAGATCTACCACACGACGATATTACAGAGTTACCAAAAGTAGGAGAAACAGTTTTTTCAGGGCTTCATTTTATTCTTCCAGTGATTGTCTTAGTTTGGCTTTTAACTGTTGAAAGGTATTCACCTGAGTTATCTGCATTTTGGGCAACTTTATTTATGATTTTTATTCTAATGACCCAACATCCAATTATAAGTTATTTTAGAAAAGAAAAAAAGAATTTTTTCAGTGGGTTTATTGATTTAGAAATAGGCTTAATCAACGGTGCAAAAAATATGATTGGTATTGGTGTGGCAACAGCAGTAGCTGGGATTATTGTTGGTACTGTTACCCTTACCGGAATTGGTCAAGTTGTAATAGGACTTATAGAGAGTGCTTCTGGTGGGAATATCTTTTTGATTTTACTTTTTACAGCTATTATTAGCTTAATTCTAGGAATGGGACTTCCTACTACTGCTAATTATATTGTTGTTTCTTCTTTGATGGCTCCTGTTATTGTAAGTTTAGGTGCTGCTGATGATATAGCTATTCCTTTAATAGCTGCCCACATGTTTGTATTTTACTTTGGAATTTTGGCTGATGACACACCACCTGTAGGTTTAGCAGCCTTTGCAGCAGCTGCAATCTCTAAAGGAGATCCTATTAAAACAGGTATTCAAGGTTTTACATATGACATAAGAACTGCGGTTCTTCCATTTATGTTTATATTTAATACACAGCTTCTAATGATTGGTATTGATAATACTTTTGAGTTTCTAATTGTTGTTGTCAGTTCAATAATTGGAATGTTACTTTTTGCTGCAGCTACACAAGGCTATTGGTTTACAAGAAGCAAGTGGTACGAATCAGTTGGATTACTTTTAGCGGCATTTTTAATCTTTAGACCAGGATTTATCTGGGATAAAATCCAACCACCACATGACAATCTTCCAGGAAAAGAGATTTTCACTATTGCAGATAAAAAACAAGCAGGTGAAACTATAGAGTTTATCGTTTCAGGTGAGACACTAGAAGGTGTTTCAAAAGTATTAACCTTTCCTCTTACTCTAGTTAATGGAGAAACTGGAAAAGAGAGAATAAATAATACAGGTATGCGATTAGATTCTGCTTTTGGACCTACCGAGGTAGTAATGATGCTTCCTGGAAACAATAAAGAAGTTGAATCAATTAAAAATGCTGGTGTAGATAGTGGCTGGATTATAGAGTCTGTAAAAGTAGAAAGAGAGCGATTAAGTAAACATATTATGTTAATACCTATAGCCTTTTTTGTTGGATTTATATACTGGTTACAAATGAGACGAAAGTTGGAACTTGAAAAAAATTAAGTTTGCCAATAAAGAAGTAGTTCCTTCCAAGGTAGTTTGTATTGGTAGGAACTATGTTGAGCATATAAAAGAGTTAGGAAATGAAATCCCTGAAAATATGGTTGTTTTTAATAAGCCTAATTCTGCAATAACAAACAAGCTTGAATACTTTTCTGAAGATACAAGATTTGAGGGAGAAATTTGCTTTTTAATTGAAAGTGGAGAAATTAAAGGGGTCGGTTTTGGATTAGATCTAACAAAAGCTAATATTCAAAACAAAATGAAGGAAAAAGGCTTACCTTGGGAAAGAGCAAAAGGGTTTAATAATTCTGGAGTTCTTAGTGATTTTATTCCTTATACACAGAAATGTGAAAAGCTTTCTATGGAACTTTATCAAAATGACACTCTAGTTCAGATTGCTAACTATGATTTAATGATCTATAAACCTGCTGATATTGTAGATGAGATAAAAAGTTTTATGGAACTTGAAGATGGTGATATTATTATGTCTGGTACGCCTAAAGGTGTAGGAAATTATAGCAAAGGCGATAAGTTTATTGGTAGAGTTTTTGAAGATCAAGATCTCTTAGTTGAAGTAAAATGGGAGGCTGTCTAGTTAAAAGACAACCTCTTAGGCTTCTACACCAATTTTCCTTACAGGTTCTGAAAGGGGTTTAGAAAAATAGTAGCCTTGGTAGTAGTCAGCACCAATTTCTTTTATTTTTTCCAACTCTTCCTTTGTCTCAACTCCTTCTGCTAAAACTTCTATGTTATTCTCTTTCGCTATATTATAAAGAGCCTTATAGACAGATAGCTTTAGTTCATCCCTATGAATATTGGAAATAATGTTTCTATCTACTTTTATAATATCAGGCTTTAGTTCTATAAGAGTGTTAAGGTTTGAGTGTCCTTCTCCTACATCGTCTAAAGCAACTTGAAAGCCTTGTCCTCTGTAGTAGTCTAAAATATTTTTTAAATGTTTTTGATCTTTTACAGACTCTGTTTCTACTACTTCAAAAATGATATTTTTAGGATCAAATTCCAACTGTTCTGCCCACTTTACTGTAGATTTTAGGCAAAACTCAGGATCATAGATAGACGTAGGAATAAAATTAATAAAAACTTTTTGAGAGATCTTTTTAACAGCTGCTGTTTTAAGAGCTGATTCTCTACACAGTCTATCTAATTTGAAGTTTAAATCATTTCTTTTTGATTTTTCAAAAAGAAGATCTGGGTAGAGGAGGGAACCATCAGGTTTAACACCACGGATTAGAGCTTCATAGCCATGGATTGTTCCTGACTTACTTTCTATGATTGGCTGAAAGTGAGAAGTTAAACTTTCGTTGTTAATAATGTCAAAAAACTCTTTATCCTCTAAAAGGTTAAGGTATCTTTGAAAAGGTTTTGCTGAGATAATTGATTGGTAGTTAAATCCAGAGTTCTCACTTTCAATGTAGATCTTTATACTCTCTCTTTCTAGATTGTTGAAAAAACTGTTGAAGTTTTCAAGATTATTTTTAAAAAAGATTTTGGATTTTCTGTTTTTATACATTTTAATCCATGGACACTATAGAGATCATGCCCTAGTTTTTTGAAAAGTAGTGTGATTTTTCTTATAAGTTCATCAACTTCGCTGATAAAGTAAATCTTTGATGGTAGCTCTTCTATCTGAAATATTTCATGACATTTATTGCAAGACATTGTTATCTCCTTTTGGAGATATTTTATAGTGAAATTAAAACTATCTGTAGATTATTTTTGTAAGTTAAAGAACTTCTGATATTTCACCAAAAGTTTTTATTCCTATTAGAACTGCTTTTTTTATTCTGACTTTGACTTTGTCAAAAGGTGCTAAACGAAGATTTTTTTCAAATTTACAAAAAACTCTAGCTCCAAAAGCTCCTTCTTCTAATTTTACGATTGTGTCTTTATTTTTGTCACCTAGATCTGTAACAATTCCTTGGAACTCTTTTTTCTCATTCTCTTTTGACCATCTAACAAAAACAAGATCTTCATAGTCCCATGCAATTTTTGTTGTTTCACCTTCTAGTGAAGTAATAAGCTTTGTTGTGTAAGGAAGCTGGGAGTTGATATATTTCTCTTGTTTTTTATCCTTTGAGATGATAGATTTTAGAAGTCTATGAAGAATCAGATCTGAATATCTTCTAATTGGAGAGGTAAAGTGGGTATATCTTTCAAATCCCAATCCAAAGTGACCTACATTTTCATAGGTATATTCTGCTCTTTTTAAAGACTTGATAATCATTTTATCGACAGTTTCTCTTATCTCTAATTTATCAGCTTGTTCTTGAATACTCAGGACTTTTTTGTGAATGTCATTGGTCTTATCTGGAAAGATTCCAATATCAGCCAGTTCTGAGTCAAGTCTACTAATAGCATTAAAATCTGGAGTAGGGTGGGTTCTAAAAATTCCATAATTAAAATAAGAAGCTGCACAAATATTAGCAAGGAGCATACACTCTTCTATTAGTTGATGTGAAATTGTCTCTTCTGCTTTTACTGCTTCTTTAAATTTGAGTTCTCTATCAAGTTGAATATCAACATCTGGAGTTCTAAAGTTATATCCGTGAGCCAGTCTTTTAGATCTTAAAAGAAGGATGAGATCTTTTAAAGGAAGTAAAGATTCTAAAAATTCTTTGTCTTTTTTTGGACTGTTATTAGGATTATCTAAGATCTCGTCTACTTCTTCGTAGGTAAATCTTCTTCTTGAGTGGATGATTCCTTCAAATAGTTTAAATTTTTCTACTCTACCACTTTGATCAAGATGGATCTGAAATACAAAAACTAATCTGTCGACTCTCTCATTTAGAGAGCATAGGTTTTCACTAAGAACCCTTGGAAGCATAGGAATTGATTTGTGAGGAAAGTAGATTGTAAACCCTCTTTTTTTTGCTTCACTATCAAGGGCAGAAAATTCTCTAACATAT
>JAOXRY010000126.1 GCA_025800305.1 Campylobacterales bacterium
CCTATTACAGCGCGTGCAAAATGATGACGCGTGCTGTCGGATTACACAGGTATGACGCCTACTGTCCAATTACATTGTGTCCTATTAATAATGGTAATAGGACTGAGTGAAGTCCAATTCGGTCTGTAATCATACGACTGGTTTACAAAATCGGACGACAGCGAAGCGGGAGTCCGATTTGTTAATCACGAGTATGATTACAGACAGAATTGGGCGACACGAAGTCCTGTCACCAATTAATCATAACTATAGTAAAATTTGAAAAAAAGAAGTAACCGTCAGATAAATGTTTTTGTGAATAAAAATAACAGTTGAGTTGTTTTTCATTAAGCGAGATGCATGAAAATGGGAACCCAATCAAGTCCAACTGTCCTATAACAGCGCGTGCAAGTGACGCGTATACTGTCCAATTACACAGGCATGAAGCGTAATCTGTCCTATTAATGCTGAAATCGGGCCTGCTGATAACCAATCAGATTCGAGAATTTTGTTAAGTATTGATTAATCCTCAAAATTTTAAGCGGAACTTGCTAGTATCCAAAACGATTAAGGGCTTATTACCGGAGCTATAAAGCTAAGACGTTCAACTTATTTGCACATGCTGTCACTGTGGCAGCAATAAGAAGGAACGGCTTTTATATTTCAGTAGAGATTTTGGAATTATGGGTGTGGTTGATGCTTTGAAGATCTATAAAAAAGCAAAAAAAGCTATCAATGAAGTTGCAGAATTAGCACGAGAAGCTGATGTTGTTTTGATGATTGACTCTCCTGCTTTTAATATTCCATTGGCAGAAAGAATAAAAGAGATAGGGGTAAAGACTCCTATTTTTTACTATATCTTGCCACAAGTGTGGGCTTGGAAGAAAAAGAGAGTAAAAAAGGTTGAGGCAGTTTGTGACAGACTTTTTACAATCTTTCCTTTTGAAGATGACTACTGGAATAATGCAGAATATGTTGGAAATCCACTGGTTGATCAACTAACAACAAAAAAGACAGAGCTTACGAAAAACAATATCACTGCGTTTCTACCAGGAAGTAGAAAAGGTGAAATAAAAAAACTTATGCCGATATACAAAGAAGTAGCACAAGATCTTGACGGTGAAAAGCTCCTTGTAATCCCTAAGTTTTTTAATAAAGAGAAGATTGAAGAGCTTTACGGAGATCTTAATGGCTTTACAGTTTCACACGATACAGAAGAAGCTTTAAGCAGTGCTTCTCAAGCTGTGGTTTGTTCAGGGACAGCAACACTTGAATCGGCAATTATAGGCACCCCTTTTGTTTTAGTCTACAAAGCTAAACCACTAGATTATGCAATAGGAAGAAGCTTTGTAAGACTCCCTTATGTTGGAATTGCCAATCTAATCTTCTACTTTGATAAACAAGAAGCTTTACACAAGGAGCTGTTACAAGGTGCAGTGACAAAAGAGAATATTCTAAGATCTTTAAAAGATTTAGACAAAGAGAAGTTTATTAAAAAATCAGTAGAATTACGACTGAAGCTAAGAAAAGACGGAGCTTCTAAAAAAATTGCAGAATATATTAAGGAACTATAATGAACAAAGAACCAATGACAGAAATGGGTTATGAAAAAATAACAAAAGAACTTGAAGAGCTAAAAACAGTAACAAGAGGAGAAGTAGCAAAAGAGATCCAAGAAGCAAGAGAGCTAGGTGACTTAAAAGAAAATGCAGAGTATCACGCTGCAAAAGACAAACAAGGGCTAATGGAAGGAAGAATCTCTTTTCTTGAAAATCTTGTGGCTTTAGCACAGATAATTAACCCTGCAGAACTTCCACACGCAAAAGTTAGTTTTGGATCAACTGTAACTCTTTTAGATCTAGACACTGATGATGAGAAGACATATACAATTGTAGGTTCTGTTGAAGCAAATGCTGATAAGGGCTATATCTCTTTTAACTCTCCTTTAGCAAAACAGCTTCTAGGAAAAGAAGAAGGTGATGATTTCACAGCAAAACTTCCAAGTGGTGAAGTAGACTTTGAGATCCAAGAAGTAAAATATGTGGAGATTACTCTTGATTAATATTCAGATTAAAAAATTAACAGAAGAGGCTCATGTTCCTCAGTATCAGACAGATGAAGCCGCTGGATTTGACCTTCACTCTGTGGAAGATTACGTTCTTAAAGTCGGAGAGAGAAAGCTAATAAAAACAGGTCTTTCTATGGCTTTTCCAAAAGGATATGAGCTTCAAATCAGGCCAAGGAGTGGTCTTGCATATAAACATGGGATTACGTGTCTTAACACCCCAGGAACAATAGATAGCGATTATCGTGGAGAAATCATGGTTCTTTTAATAAACCATGGTGGGGAAGATTTCCACATTAAAAAAGATGAAAGAATTGCACAAGCAGTTCTCAATGAAATCAAACAAGCTACTTTCTCTGTTGTTGAAGAGTTATCGGAAACAGATAGAGGAGCAGGCGGATTTGGAAGTACAGGAAAATAAATTATGAAAACAATTAACGTTGCAGTTGTAGGAGCTAGTGGTTACACTGGACTAGAACTGATTAAGATGATAATCAATCATCCTAATTTCAACTTAACATATGTAGCAAATACAACAGGAGAAGTTACTGTAGATGAACTTCACCCAGCTTTACAAGATATTATAGATCTTGAAGTTGTAAAAGCTGATAGTAATGAACTGGTAAAAAAAGCAGAGCTTGCATTTTTAGCTCTTCCTCACAAAGCTTCTATGGGTTTTGCAAAAGAGCTTTTAGCTCAAAATATTAAGGTTGTGGATCTTTCAGCTGATTACAGACTAGAACTAGACACATATGAAGAGTGGTATTGTCCACATGAAGATAAACAAAATCTTCCTTTAGCAGTATATGGAATGCCTGAGATCTTTAGAGAGTATCTTATGAAAACAATGTTGGTAGCAAATCCAGGGTGTTATCCAACAGCTTCTATCTTGCCACTTCTTCCTTTTTTAAACTACATTGATGAAGGTGCATCAATCTACATTGATGCAAAAAGTGGTGTAAGTGGGGCTGGAAAAGGTTGTAAAGATGTGACTCACTTTGGACATGTAAATGAGAATATCTTTGCATACAATCCTTTTAAACATAGACACATGCCTGAGATTAAAGAGAAACTGAAAATTAAAAGTAAAAAAGACTTTAATGTTCTTTTTGTTCCTCACTTGATTCCAGTAACTAGAGGAATGTTGGTTTCCACTTTTGTTAAACTAAATCAGACAATAGAAAATCCACTGAAGATCTTAAAAGAGTACTACAAAGATGAACCATTTGTAAGAATCAGAGAGAAGCCAGTTGATATTAAATCAACAACTGGAACAAACTTTTGCGATATATACGCAGATGTGAAAGATGGGAACCTATTTCTTTCCAGCTCTATTGATAACCTATTAAAAGGTGCATCATCTGCTGCTATCGTAAATGCAAATATTATGTGTGGCTTAGAAGAAGATGCAGGAGTTCCGAAAATAGCTTATGTCCCATAGACTTTTAGATGGGGCAATATTTATTGCTGACTCACACTACTCACCTAAAAATCCAAAATTTTTAGATTTTTTACAAAAAGTAGACAGGGGAGAGATTAAAACTCCCCAACTTATTCTTCTTGGAGATAACTTTGATCTTCTTATCCCAAGAATTAAAAAAACAGTTGAAAATAACCAAGAACCAATAGAGTTAATCCAGAAGATCTCAAAAAAGATTGAAGTTGTTTACTTTGAGGGAAACCATGATTTTTTATTAAAAGGACTTTTCAAAAATGCTAAAGTCTTCTCATTTTTTCAACAACCTATCATATTTGAAGGAAATGGTAAATCATTTTTAATTTCCCATGGTGATAAAAGTAACAACACAAAACACACCATTACAACTACACTATTTAGAAATATAATTATTGTTAATTTTCTAGACTTTTTTACTCTAAATTTTCTAAATAACAACTACATTAATAATTTAACTGAGAAATTACAGAAAAAAAACATCTGCTCTAAAATCAAAAACTTTCAAGAAATTATTGAAAAAAGGCTTTCTAAAACAGACTTTAATGTAAATTACGTCATCGAAGGACATTTCCATCAAGGAGTCAGCTTCGACACTGAAAAATACAAATATCTCAATATAGAAAGTTTTGCGTGTAGTAAAAGTTATATTGTTGTAGAATTCAATCAAAATGGTATAGATTTTAAGAGTAATACTCTTTAGGAGAAAAAATGGCATCAGATCGAGATATGCTTAAAACAGGCACAAACGAGCTGGAATTAGTTGATTTTAGAATTCTTAAGAAAGTAGGAGATTCCGTTTACGAAGGTATTTATGGAGTTAACGTTTCTAAAGTAAAAGAAATTATTAAAATTCCAAAGCTAACAGAGCTTCCAGGGGCTCCTGAATTTATCGAAGGGATCTTTGATTTAAGAGGCGTGGTTATTCCTGTCGTAAATTTAGCTAAATGGATGGGAATTGAAGTTCCTACAGGTGTAAAAAGTAAACCAAGAATTGTAATTGCAGAGTTTGCAGATATTCAAGTCGGATTTATAGTAAGCGAGGCAAAGAGAATCAGAAGAATCTCTTGGGCTGATATTGAACCAGCAACTTTCACAGCAAGTGACGGTGCACTTGATAAAAGCAAAATCACAGGTGTAACGAAAATAGAAGATGGTGACGTACTTCTTATTTTAGATTTTGAAAGTATTGTTCAAGATCTTGGGCTTTACCATCCAGATGTTGAAATAAAAACAGATGTAGAAAAATTTGATGGTACTGCAATGGTACTTGATGATAGTATGACTGCTAGAAAAATTGTAAAAGACGCTCTAGAAGCTATGGGTCTTAATGTTTATGAGGCTACTGATGGTGAAGATGCACTAAAAAAATTAGAAGACATTCATACACAAGGTGGAATTCCTAACTTAAAAGTTATCATAAGTGATGTTGAAATGCCAAGAATGGATGGTTTTCACTTTGCTGCTAAAGTTAAAGAAGATACTAGATTTAAAGAAATTCCAATTGTATTTAACTCTTCTATCAGTGATCAATTTGCTGAAAGTAGAGGACAAGAAGCAGGTGGAGAAGGATACCTTGTTAAATTTGATGCTAACAAATTTGTACCAGAAATAGCAAGAGTAATTAAAAGTCATATAAGTTTGTAGGCAAGGGATAGTTAAAAATGGATGAATTACAAGAATTAACGCAGGATTTTTTAGTAGAAGCTTTTGAGATGATCGAAACACTTGACCAAGATTTGGTTGAGTTAGAATCATCTCCAGAAGATCTAGAACTTTTAAATGGGATCTTTAGAGTTGCCCACACAATTAAAGGTTCATCTTCTTTTCTAAACTTTGATATCCTGACAAGATTAACACACCACATGGAAGACGTGTTAAATCAAGCAAGAAAAGGTGAGTTAGTTATTACTCCTGAAATCATGGACGTTGTACTAGAATCAATCGACATGATGAAAGATCTACTAAATTGTATTAGAGACAATGGAAATGACACAGACGCTGGTATTGATATAGAGCCTGTTGTTGCAAGTCTTGATAGTATTAGTAAAGGACAAGGAGCTCCTGCTGGTGGTGCTGCACCTGCAGCTGAGGCCCCTGCTGAAACTGCACCTGCTGCTGAACCAGAAGTTCCTACAACTCCTCCACCAGCTGAGGAAGAAGACGACCTTGACTATGCAAATATGAGTGACGATGAAGTTGAAGCTGAAATTGAAAGACTTTTAAAAGCTAAGCAAGAAGAAGATAAAGCAAGAAGACAAGCAAAAAGAGCTGCTGGAGAGCCTGATCCACAAGCTCCATCAATAGATGCTCCAGCTGCCGCTCCTGCAACACCTGCTCCAACTCCAGAACCTACACCAGCACCAGCTGCTCCTGCAACACCAGCTCCTGCTACTGCAAAACCTGCAGAAAAGCCAAAGCCAAAAGCTAAACCTAAAGGTAAGGATGAACACGCAACAACAGTTGAACAAACAATTAGAGTTGACGTTAACAGACTTGACCACTTGATGAACTTAATTGGTGAGCTAGTACTTGGGAAAAACAGACTTCTTAAAATCTATGACGATGTTGAAGAGAGATATGAAGGTGAGCAGTTCTTAGAAGAGCTTAACCAAGTTGTATCTTCTGTTTCTATGGTTACAACAGATCTTCAAACAGCGGTTATGAAAACAAGAATGCTTGCAATTGGTAAGGTATTTAATAAATTCCCAAGAATGATTAGAGACCTCTCCCGTGAGCTTGGAAAGAATATCGAACTTGTTATCTCTGGGGAAGAGACAGAGCTTGATAAATCAATTGTTGAGGTTATCGGGGATCCACTAGTTCACATTATTAGGAACTCTTGTGACCACGGTATTGAAACTATTGAACAAAGAAAATCTGCTGGTAAACCAGAGCTTGGTACTGTTGAGCTTAAAGCATACAACGAAGGTAACTCAATTGTAATAGAGATTACAGATGATGGTAAGGGTCTAGACGCTGATATTCTAAAGAACAAATCTTTAGAAAAAGGTATTATCACTGAACGTGAAGCAGACCAAATGTCTGACAAAGAAGCTTTTGGTCTTATCTTTAAACCAGGTTTCTCAACAGCTGCTTCTGTAACTAACATCTCAGGACGTGGTGTTGGTATGGACGTTGTTAAGACAAACATCGAAAAGCTAAATGGTATTATTGAGATTGATTCTGAGTTAGGTAAAGGAACTCAGATGAAATTAAAGATTCCTTTAACTCTTGCAATTATCCAAGCACTTATGGTTGGTGCACAAGAAGAGTTTTATGCAATTCCACTGGCATCAGTTCTTGAAACTGTAAGAATCTCATCTGATGATATCTACACTGTAGAGGGTAAATCAGTTATGAGACTAAGAGAGGAAGTTCTGTCTTTAGTAAGACTTGGTGATATCTTTGGTGTTGAAAATGTAATGGATTCAAGTGAATTTACATATGTTGTTGTAATCGGTCTTGCTGAATACAAATTAGGTCTAATCGTTGACACACTTGTTGGTCAAGAAGAGATCGTTATTAAATCTCTTGGAGACTACCTACAAGGTATCGAAGGAATCGCTGGAGCAACTATTAGAGGTGACGGTATGGTTACTCTTATTGTTGATGTTGCTGCTCTTATGAAACTGGCAAAAAATGCAAAAAGTGCTGTAGAGTCTATCAGTGAAAGTAAATCTAAATCTAAAGAGAGTCCTGAAGACTACACAGTATTATTAGTTGATGATTCAAAGATGGATAGAGAGATAATGAAAAAAGCTCTAGCTCCATTAGGTGTAACAACTGTAACAGCTAATGATGGTATGGAAGCACTATCACTAATCAAAGCAGGTGAGCATGAACTTGACGCTTGTTTAATTGATATTGAAATGCCTAAAATGGATGGCTATACTCTTGCTAGTGAGATTAGAAAATACTCAAGATTTAAAAATCTACCATTAATCGCTTGTACATCAAGAACAAGTAAGTCTGATAGAATGAGAGGGGTAGAGGTTGGAATGAGTGAATACATCACTAAACCTTACTCGCCAGACTATCTAATGAACGTTGTAAAACGAAGTATTAACTTTAAATTTTAGAAAGAGGAACTAACTGTGAGTGAAAAACTAAAAGAGGTAATGAAAAACCAAAAAAACGGTAACAAAGCTGAAGAAGACAAAGATGTTGGTATTGTTCAGTTAGTATGTTTCATGGTTGGTGATGAGGAATTTGCAGTGCCAATTCTAAGTATCCAAGAGATTATTAAACCAATCGATAAAACAAGAGTTCCTTCTACTCCTGCATATGTTTTAGGTGTATTTAACCTTAGAGGTAGTGTTATTCCTCTAATTGATTTAAGACAAAAATTTGGTCTTTCTCCTCAAAATGTAAATGATGAGACTAGATTTATCGTTATTAGAGACGGAGAACAAGTAAGTGGGTTTGTTATTGATAGATTAACAGAGGCTATTAGAATGCCAGAAGATAAAATCGATCCTGCACCTGAAAGCATGAACGATAAAGATAATCACATCTATGGTGTGGGTAAAAGAGAAGACAAAATCATCTCTATTCTAAAAATCGACGCTCTATTAAAGAGAAACTTCTAATATAAAAAAAGGGAAATTAATACTTCCCTTTTTCCTTTTCTTCATCTTCTATTGTAAGCTCTTTTAATACATTACTAACTTCTGGAGTATTGTCTGTAGCCATTTCCCTTAAACGCTCTAATAAGATCTCATATTTCATATTCTCTTCGCTTCCTTCATTTTGACTATCAATTTGTTGTTTGATTTTTTTAACTTGTTCTTGATATTTTTCATCACTATCATCAAAAAGATCTTCATCATCAAAATGAATAGTTGTTTCTTCCAACTCTAACTCTTCTTCAGCCTTTAGATCTAACATTCTTTTTGAAAAAGGAAGAATCACCTTCCTATAAAATATAAAAAGAATAATTAAAGCGATAATGAAAGAGACAAGATTGATATCGTACATTAATACTCCGTACTAAAAATAGCCATAAACTTTCCTCGTTTCTCTTTTTTTACTGCTGAATTTTCTACATAAAGAACTTTTAAAGGAAGAACAAAACGATGAATAAAAAGAAGGTTAAGATCTGCACCTACAACATTTTCTGTCACTTCTATATCCTTTTTATCTGTTTTAAAACTCAACGTTTCACTGGTTCCAAAAAGAACAAGATCTTGTAAGGAGACAGGAAACCAATCACTATAAAAACCTTGGTCTACTGGGACTTTTCCTTGAATTTTATAACTTATCACCTCATCAGAATAAGCTTTATAAGGAAGATCCAACATTGTAAAATTAGCAACATCCAGATCTAACAGAGTTGGTTTATCTATTTTAACTTTTTTCTCATTGGATGTTGAGAGTTTTACACTTCCTTCGGTATAGAAATAAGAAGATAAAGAAGCTCCTAGACTTCCTTTTAAACCATTTGTCTGTTCATCTTTATTTGTTCTATGATAAATACCTATCTCACTATAAAGATTTGAAAAAAAAGCCTTAGGATACTTTTTATTGTAAACATAGTTTCCACGGGCTATTCCTGGAGCGTTGTTCTCATCTTCTCCATCTTTATAGTGCTGTAACGTTAAATCAAGTTTCTCTCTTGTGTTTTGAATAAATGGGTAATTAATAAAAGAGTTGAGTTGATACTCTCTCTCCCCTACTTTAATATCTTCTTGACCAAAACCTGTATATGAAATACCAAATGAGGTTATATATCTCTTGTTAAGATAACTTATTGTTCCTCCACTTTTTTTAGACTTTAAGGTTTCATCTTCGTAATTTTCTACAGTTTCAAAATATCCTACATTTAATTTATTTTGCTGAAGAGGATCTGAAAAAGAACCTGTTAATTGAGCTGTATAACCGCCATGTTGTAAATATTGATAGTAAGGATAAAGACTATTAAATCTCATATCCAATAGGCTGTTGTACTCTTCTTTTTCTTTATCATGGTTTTTATGAATTAAGTTTTCAAACTTTGTAAAACTCTCTTCCTTTTCAAAACTATAAGTCCAAAAGACTGGTTCTGCCTTAAAAGGCTTTAGTTTGGCTATTTTATACTCATACCCTGTTGAGGTAATAGTATTAACCAAAAAGAGATCTTTACCTATTTTTTTGCCATCTAAAATATCATCACTAACCCCATGTCTTAAAACACCTTTTGAAGAATAAGAATAAAGACCATTACCATAAGCCGTTGGAGCAGTGAAATAGATCTCCTCCCCTTTTATATCTATAACTTTAGAATCAAATCCTTCAAATTCCAATAATTTCTCTTCATCTCTATAAAGAGTTCTTTTAGTTCCATTTTGCTTAAAATAAAAGATATCTCCATCATAAGCCATTGCTGATGAAGCTAGATTTCTATAAAGATTTTTGCAACTTCTATAAAGATCTGTATTACCAAATTGATTTCCTCTGAAATAGATAAGGGTACGTCCACTTATATCTTGGATAATTTTATTTCTATACTCTTTCTTTTCAACTCTATCTTTATCAAAAAGAGAGTAAGCCATTTTGGATTTTTCTACAATAGAAGAAGCCCTAGTAACAATTTCACCATCTATTCTAAAAGGTTTTCCTGTAAGAAAATCTCCTTTAATAGTTTCGATCTCTCCTTCAAAATAAGAAGAGACCTTTGGAGAATTTACAAGATCTGTGTGAAAAAATAAAATCTCATCTTTATCTTTTCCAAAAGGAGCATAAGCTAAACTTTTAGCAATAATTTTTCCTTCCGTTTGGGTGAATTTTTGTGCCATAGGTAGATAACTTTGTAAAAACTCATACACAAGTCTAGTGAAACTCTTTCCAAATACCTTATAGCAAGTATCTGTAATATTCAATGGATTTACCCAATGTGTAGCATGTTTTTTAAAAAAACTATTTACTCTATCTGTTCCATACTGACTTTCTAAATAACTAAAGAAATAACCACCAACAATATACTTCTCTTCTAAAAATGGAAAGTCATCATGATTATTTAAAAGTCTTGAAAAATTTAGCTTGTTGTTTTTTAAAAGAGAAAGAAATAGTGCTCTATGTCTTCCTCCATACATTCTTCCACCAACTCCAAAACGAGACTCATTAAAAACAGCATTCCCCTCTAAAATAAAATCTGGTAGTAGAGTATTAGGCACTGTAAATATAGGAATTGGAATTATTGGTGTAATCAAAGGAACTGGATTACTTCCAAGGGTCCCCTCTAAAGTCTTTGAAACTCCCTCTTTAGCATCCATTTGATAAGTATGTGCTGTCTCATGAAAAGCCAAAGTCATTGCCCAGTTTTGAGAATTAAAATAATCAATATTAGCAGCTCCCCCACCATACCATGTTGAAATAGTATTAGGAACAACGGTAGCTGTTGCATTTGCAATTTGATTATGATTAGACGTTAGAATAACCGTTGGGTTATTATGAAGTTTATACCCAAAACTTTTGTCATACTCTTTAAAGATCTCATCAAGATAGTCCATAACTCTATAAGCATTTTTTCTATACTCTTTTGGAAAAATAAACTTGCCCTCATTATGTTCTTGAATTTGATACTCTTTATCCCCTTGTCCTACTCCAAAGGCAAAAAGAGAAGCTGAAAACAATAGATATATTAAAAAGTGCTTTTTAATCATGGCAAAACCACCACACCCAAAGGATCTTCTTTTGCTCTTTTTCTTCCATCTTCTACCCTTTTTACCAATGTTACAGAGGAGTCATTTTCTTTATACTGAGTCACTCCTACTATAACTTCTAAATGATCAATATATTCAAATTCACTTTTTTTTATTTTTTCTTGAATATGTTTTGCTGTAACCTCTGC
>JAOXRY010000127.1 GCA_025800305.1 Campylobacterales bacterium
GTTTTGGTAATTCTGTAGCTAGGTGTTGGTGTTGGATCTCACTGTCACCTTCTTTGTATGTTCTCCAACTTGTTAGAATAGGTAGTGTTACTCCATATGGTTTTAATAAGCTGGTTATACAGCTTCCCATATTTGTTACTCCTGATGATTGGACTATTACTATTGGTTTTTTTCCAGACATTTTCAGCCCTGCTGCAATAGAACATGCTACTGCTTCACTGGCACATGGAAGATACTCTATATTTTTATTATTTATTGCTTCGTTGATTATATTTTTTGCAAAACTACATGGTACTACGCAAAGGTGACTATAACCTTTCTCTACTAACTTTTTTATAAACTCTTTTGTTTCTAACATTACTTCTTCCTTTCCCAGTTTTTAGCATCAAAAATATTTCTTTTAACGCTGTACTGTTCAATAACATTATATTTTTTATCTTTGTCCAAATTAGAAGTCGAAGTTGTTACAAACAGCTCTCTATCTAACTTATTTTTTGTCGGATCGATATCATCTATATTACAACCATCTTTTAGAGCAGAACAGACAATAGCAGGAACATCTGCATTACTCATAAACCTATTGGAGACTCTAAACTCTCCTTTTGAATTAAAATCTTTTACGATTAAAAGAGGATTAACCATTCCTCCACTCATTCTTCTTTCATATCCTCTAGGAACTTTTGTTGTAAAAGATGGATGAAAGTTGTCATTAGGTCTTGGCCATCCATGATCTGAAACTATTACAACCTTTGTTCTATCATAGACTCCAGCTTTTTTTAGCTTTTCTAAGATTTCACCTATCTTTTCTAAAGACTTATATGACTCTATATAGAATGAACTTTTTCCAAACTCTAAACTACCATTTTCACTAATAAGATTTGGTTTATGAGGGATCCCAAGTTGAATATATTTTAAAGTTTTCTTTTGACTATCAAAGTTTAAAAACTCTTCAAAAGTTGTCAGAAAGCCCCAATATTTACCTTTATAGTACATTGCATCAATCTTTTTTTGAACACCTTTATAAACTCCACTCCATGTCCCTTTACTATAAAGTTTCTCTTTCATAAACAAAGGAGACATTCTAAAAATAGATATTGCAAAAAGCATTTTTAATTCATTGGTAGTTTTAAGATCTTCCAAACCTTCTTCACCAAATCTACTTAAATAGTAGTCTCTATAGTCAAATTTTGGATTATTTACTTCACTAGGCAAATTTGTAGCATACTGAGGATTGAAGTGTGTAATATCCCAACCATTGGGAATAAAAGCATTAGGAAATACATTGTATGCACTATTCATCTCTTCTCTTA
>JAOXRY010000141.1 GCA_025800305.1 Campylobacterales bacterium
AAAGCAAAGTTTTACAGTGGATTTTCTTGCATTTCCTTCAGTAAATTTTTTTAAAACCTTGCAGATTTTGAGATACAAAGTATATATTCGTTTTTTAAGAAAATCTGTCAGAGCAATTCAGTTTAATGGCTAAAAATAAAAAATCACGTGATATCGGTAAAACCGTCTGAACAACCCCATATTTTTTCACCTGCAAAATGTTAGTCTAAATCATTTTCACAAGATAGGAAACTTTAAAAAAATTTCACCGTGGGAAGATCGAAATATTAAAGAACAAAGACAAAATACTGGAAAATATCTGTCATTCTTTAGATACTCTGTTGCCATGACAACATCCTATAGCGAAGAGTCAACAACCGATAAATAACGGTAATTATGTTGGTAACCTTACTGGTGAATCTCGGAAACAATGATAGCAAGACAAGGGAACTAGAGTTTCTTTTGTAACCCATGCCAGTTCGTATAGTCACTTTTGTAAAATCTCTAGGGAGCCACCTTAAATTGTAACATTTTTAGGAGATCAATGCTTTAAAACAATCAATCAATCAATCGAATCAAT
>JAOXRY010000156.1 GCA_025800305.1 Campylobacterales bacterium
ACTCTCACTAGGCTCTTCTACTTCTTGTTCTTGTGTTGGAGTTTCCTCATTTGGAGTTTCCTCATTTGGAGTTTCTTGTTCTGGATTTTCTTCAGATTCTACTTCATCACTTGCTTCTTGTTCTTGTGTTTCATCTTCTGAAGGAGTTTTGCTTTGCTCATTTTTTTTGGTTTCTTCTTCTTTGATATCTTCTGCCATTATGATTCTTCATCTTCTTTATTTTTTTGTCTTGCTTGTCGTTGTTTTTCAAGTATAGCTTCACGATTCTTTTGATAGTATTCTTTTCTATACTTTTTTAAATCTTCTTTTTTCTTTTCCCTATATGCTTTATCATAAGCAAGTCTTTTATCTTTATTTTCTTTATAATATTCTTGTTTTCTTTTTTTGTATTCTTGGATTTTTGCTACGATAACATCTTTTCTATCATCAACGTGAGCTTTTTGTGCTTTTGCAATCTCTTTAAATTTGGCAGCAAAGTCTACTCCATGCGAAAACTCTTTCGCATAGTCTATTATTTTTGGAGTACTTTTTACTTCTTTTGCCTCTTGTGCTTGTTTTTCAAGCTTCTTTTTTAGATAGTACTCTTTTTTCTTTTTTTTATGAGCTTTAAGGTTTTGTTCTCTACGTCTTTTTAGTTCTTCTAAATCCATAGGTTAAAAGTTTATAAATTACCTTTTCAATCTATTTACAATATCAAGCATTTCATCAGTTGTACTAATTGACTTAGAGTTTGCTTCATAGGCTCTTTGTGCAGTTATTAGATCAACCATTTCACTAACAAGTTTTACATTTGATGATTCAAGCATACCTTGTCTAAGGTTTCCTAATCCATCAAGTCCAGGATTTCCTTCTATTGGATCTCCTGATGTATCTGAGGCAAGATATAAGGAGTTACCATTTGGAGAAAGACCAGCAGGATTTACAAAATCTGTAAGGGTTAATTGTCCAAGTTGAACTATTTGACCAGTACCAGCATCTGTACCAGCTATGATACCATCTTCGGCAATAGATACGTTTACCACATTATTTGGGATGATGATCTCTGGTTGTAGCCTATATCCTTGACCATTTACGATACCACCTTCCGCATCAACTTTAAATGATCCATTTCTTGTATATGCAATCTCTCCATTAGGAAGTGCTACAGAGAAAAAACCTTTTCCTTCTACAGCAATATCAAGAGGATTTCCAGTCTCTTTCATATTACC
>JAOXRY010000117.1 GCA_025800305.1 Campylobacterales bacterium
TCTTAAGTCTACTACTAGTTTAGATATTAACTATAACAATATAGATCCAGAAGATGTAGCGATTCAAGGAATTACTTTAGATCTTATGACTCCAAACCAGTCTCTTAACTTAATTTCTGGTTTAGAAACTGTAATTAAACCAAATATAACATATACAGGTAATGAGAATCTTTCCTACTCACTTATTGAAAAACCTTCCTCTATGACTATTGATATAAGTTCTGGAATTATTAAATGGACTCCAAGTATTTCAATGGAAAACTCTACTCATGACATTAAAATAAAAGTTACAGATGGTATCTTATTTTCAGAAGCTAGTTTCTCTTTAAAAGTCTTAAAGACTAATCCATTAGGTGTTTCAAAAGAAGAGAAAAAAATCACTGTTACAGAAGAAGGAAGTTTAAAAGGTCTTGCCGTTACATTAATTGATGATAACTTAAATATCTCTAATATCACTTTAAAAAAACTACCAAGTGATAGTTTTTCAGATCTTCCATCCAATGTTTCTAAAATAACTGACTTTTTTATGATTGAAACTCCTGTAAAAGGATCTTTAAAAGTAAAGCTTCCTCTTTCAGAACTTCCAAAAAGCGTAGATCTAACCAAAGTAAATCTTTACAGTTTAACAGAGGTTTATGGAGTCGAAGGAAAGTTTTGGAGTCCTGTTGGGATTAATACATCAATCAATTTAGATGACTCAAGTGTGGAGATCACCTTAGCAGGACTTAGTGGAGCTTTTTTTGTTGGATATAGTAATGATAGTGTCTCAACAAGAGTGAATCCCTTACAAAGACACACTATAAATAGTAGAAACTATTTCACTCCCAGATACAACCAAGGGAATATTACGTGTACACCCTCACCTACTTATATAAACCAGCTATGCACAGTCTCAACAAACAGTAATGTAAAAATAAGAGTTTTAAACTTTGGTACAGCATCAAACTCAACAAGATGGAATGGAGCAACAGTCAAAGATCTTATCAGTTGGCTAATGGATTCTCAAAATGGTTTTGATAACCTTGATATGGACTATGAAAATGACTTTACTGTAAGTCTTCATACAATGGCTAATCCTTATATTTTAGGATATGTTATGGGAGGAAGTGAAAACTACAAAACCCTCCACCTGAATAGTTCTAATATCTGGTCCAAAAGTACAATGCAAGGAACAACTGCCCATGAATATTTCCATCACGCCCAATCAAAAACAACAATGTCTGGAAGAAACCATGTATTTGGAATCAGCGAAGATAATCTTTGGCTGATTGAAGGTACAGCCAGATGGTTTGAAGACTATCTTTTTGATGATTTAAATACCTATACTAAAGAGTATAGAGGTGAGAAAATTTTACAAGCAGGTTTAACATCTGAATCTGGAGAATGGGAGAAAAGACCTTATCAAAGATTTTCATTTTTTAAACTTTTAAATTCAAAATGTAGCAACTTTGAAAATATTTATAAAGAGATTTTAAATGTTGAAGGATCTTTTAATAAATCTGCAATTGAAAACATGAAAAATCAATTAACACAAAATGGGAACTGTAACTTTGGAAATCATTTAGGATCTAGTAAAGCTAATTCCATAGATTCTGCACTTTTATACTTTCAATATGGAACCGTATTTAAAAACAAAATGTCTCTTCTTGATTCCAATGAGTTAGATACAACCCTAAGATTTGCCTCAACTGATTATAAGTACACAAGCTATCCAAATGAAAATGTTATACAAATTCATAAAATACCAGCCTATGGTGCTTACTCTATCCAGATTGATGTGGATAGCTCAACACTTCCACCAGGAAAAGAAGCAGTTTTAAAAGTCAAAACAGGATCTGGTGCAAAACCTCTAACAGTTTCTATTGTCAGTGAAGATGATTCTTTTATTGGAACTACTTTATTATATGGGAATCAACATATTCATTATAAAACAGATGAAAAAGCTGAACACCTTTTAACATCTTCAGATCTAAATTCTCTTTTTATTACTCTTTTAAATCCAAATAAAGAAGATGTAGAACTATCAAAAGTATCTATTGAAATAAGAGACAACGCTTTAGTGGAACCTGTTGTCACTTCCCATAGTGAAGGTTCTGATGTTAATAAAAGAGTAATAGAAGTTGCTGGAACAATTCCAAATGGAATAAGTAAAGGAATTGATTCTGTAATTATCTCAAATGGTGATATTAAAACCTATACTAAACTAAAAAATGACAACTCATACTCTGCCGGAATTATCGTTACAATGGGAACAAATACGTTAAACGTAACAGGTTTTAACTCCAGTGATTTGGAAACTCCAAAAACAAAAGAGAAAGTTTTGAATGTAAATGGTATTGAAGATAGTTCAGGGGCTAGAAACGCTTTGATTCCTTCGCGGGTTGCTATGGTTTTAAGATGGAACACTGATAACACAGATGTGGATGTCTACTCAACAGATAAAAACAATCAAACTATCTGGTATCAAAATCTAGCAGTGGCTCCAGGGTCACTGGATTATGATGATACAGATGGATTTGGTCCTGAGGTTCTTTCCTATAAAAAGACAGATGATGATGTCTACACCAATGGAGAGTTTGATGTGGATGTTCACTATTATAGAGGAGATCTTCCAACAAATTTCACCCTGGATATTGTTCTTAATGAGACAGAAACTTCAAGTCTAAGGGTAAGACACTATGACTCAAATCAAAGTCTTATCCAAGGTAATTCAGCAGAGCACTCTCCAACAGGTACAGGAAACTCAAGGTTTAATGATATTGTTTCTATTAACTGTAACGAAAGTAAAATCTGCTTTATTGGAGATATAAACAGTTCAGTATTAGGAAACTAAAATCTCTATCCAAAGAGCTTGGAGAAAAAACCTCTTTTTTTCCCAAGTTCTTTGTCAATCATCTTTATATATCCATCAAGATCTAAAAGCCCTATTTCCGCTTTTTTCACCATCTTATCTTTTCCAATTACTACAGTTAAAGGAACTGATCTCACCATAAATTTATTGGCTAACTTTGGATTTTCACTGGCGGTTACCTTTCCAATTACAACATCTTCTTCTTTGTAGTGTTGTGACAAGACAGGAAGATATGTCAAAAGTGTTTGACACGGTGGACAAGTCTCACTATAAAAATCGATAAAAACAACTTTATCTGTTGACTCTATAAACTGTGAATAATTATCGTCACTAAGATCTATGACCATCTATAGAACCTGACCTTTTTCATAATGCCAAATCCCATTTTCTTCTTTAAAATCAGATTTTTCATGATGGATACACTCCTCTTTTTCTTGTCTATAAAAAGCTTTAAATTCTACTTGATTTTCAAAACTATTAATGACTTCTAATTTGTAAAATTCCACACTATTTCCCCAGTTTTCTACATCTTGTTTTAAACTCTCTGTTCTGTTTTTTGGATAAGTAGTTTTAACCAAGTAATTACTATTTTTAACACAATATGCAGAGTATCTGCTTCTCATAAGCTCTTCTGGTGTTTTTGCTCTTCTTTTCTTTTTTAAAAAAGGTTCACAACACTTTTTAAAATCATTTCCACTTTTACAATAACATTTCATCATCTGTGTATTATAATCAACCTATGATTTACCAAAACAATTTAATATATATAGAAATCCACCAAAGTGAAATTCCTTGGCTAAAGATCTTTACAAAGAGAAAGATAAAAGAGTTTTCTGAGGCTTCTTTAGAAGAAAAAACTGAAATATTCAGACTTTTAGATCTAATAGAAAAAGAGATGATTAACTACTTTAATCCAGAAAAAATAAACATCGCCCAGTTTGGAAACTATCTTCCCCATCTTCACTGGCATATAATGGCTAGGTTTAAAGAGGACTCTTACTTTCCTGAACATATGTGGGGAGAGAAACAAAGAGAAGGAGATCTAAACCTTCCTAGTTTAGATCTTTTTATTCGAAAGCTTTTAAAAAAATTGAAAATTTAATTTAGAAATATATCTTCAGTGTTATTTTAATATATATTATTTTACATCGTTTAAAGTTATTTTAGATATATTACAAATCAAATATGAAATTAGGAGATTAAAATGAAATATATATTTCTTTTTGCTATAAGTGCATTATTATTTACAGGATGTGGATTGTCACAAAAAAGTTTGCTTGTTCATAAAGATACACTAAAGAAACCATTTTCAAAAGAAGATGCTGTATTTACGGTAAGTGATGTAACATTAAAAGGAGATTTGCCTAATCCAGCTGTATTTATGTTTAGTATTAAAAAGAAAGATATTAAACAAGCATTAACTAAAAACCTTCAAAACTTTTATAAAACTAGTGATAAAGGAAATTATCAAATAGTTTGTGAGATGGACTTTAGTACTCCAGGTTTTATAGGTGCAAGTAATACAATTTCAATCAATGCTACCTATACTATCTTACAAGATCAAAAGACAGTATTGAAACTAAATACTCAATCAAGATATACCGCTTCAACTAATTTGTGGTCTGGGTCTAGCAAATGGCAAGGATTTGTTGGTCTGGAGTCCGCAAAAAAACCCTATACGGTAGATAATACTGTAT
>JAOXRY010000208.1 GCA_025800305.1 Campylobacterales bacterium
TTCTTTGAAAATCTGGAGCAATTGCATTAGGAGCGCCGTGCATATAGAGTCCATACTCACCTAAAGACTCTCCATGATCTGAAACAAACATCACAACAGCAGGTCTATCAAGTTTTTTAACTTCTTCAATTGTCTTATTAACAAAATAATCAACATAGACAACAGAGTTGTCATAGGCATTAATTAAAGACTCCTGTGTACACTTTTTAAGATCCACACTTTCACACACAGGTGTGAATTTTTCAAATTTCTTTGGATATCTTTTATTGTATGCAGGACCATGGTTTCCATATGTGTGAAGTACCATAAATACTTTGTCGTTTTCTGCTGTGGTTATGGCTTCGTTCATTTTGGTTAAAAGCTTCTCATCATATTTACAGCCATCACCTTTACAATCACTTGCAAGATCTCCACCTTTAAGATAGCTTTCAACTTTGATAGGTGGTTCACCCCAGTTTTCTGTTCTCCATAAAACTGATATTCCAGATCTTTGAAGGTAACTAGGAAGTGGCTCATAAGAATCAAAGATCTCACCATTTGGCGAGAACATACTGTTGATTGAACCAGTTGTATAGGTTGTTTTTGAAATTGCTTTAATTGAGACAATATCTTGTTTTTTTAAAAGTGGATTTGTCTCTTTTTCATAGCCATACAGTGAGAAGTTATGAGATCTTGCTGACTCACCTATGATTAATACAACTACAGTTTTCTCATTGTCATTAAAAGTAGCCTTTGGCAGTAGTTCTTGCTTCTTATTGTATTTTGCTTTTTTAAGTTCATATCTAATGGAATTAGAAACATAAGACCAAGGCATAGTTAAAGCACCAAGATACTTTGAATTTTTATCAAGCCATAACCATGTTGGAGAATTAAGATACAAAATCCCAATTCCTGCGATAAAGATTCCCACACCTTGGATTGCCATTTTCACTCTTTTGCTTTGTTCTAACTGGATCTTATAAACCGCAACACTAGGAATAATCCCAAGAATCAAGATATAAAGGAACACTTGCGGGTCATAAAAGCTCATAGCCTCAGAAGTCTGGGTATTAAGAGCATTTCCCATCATAGACATATCTAAGAAAACTTCATATTTTGAAACAAAGTAGATTGCAACAGAGTTTCCAATCATACTAAGGATTACAAATCCTTTTAAAAGCCTTCTTGAAATGAGAGCTAAGATTGAGAGGATTAGAAGATTAACAATAAATAAAATTACAACAACAGAAAGAAGAATTAAAATCCCACTACCAGAAAAGATCTCTACTTTATCAGCAATGTATCCATACAGTTCACTATGATAAACAATTACGTTAAATAGAGTAATAAAAAGTAAAAATTTAGATGTACTAATTTTCATATGGTTTTCTTTCTACCATGAATTTTTGATAAAGAAGAATAGCTATAAAACTACCAATCATACTTCCAATAAGAACATCACTGAAAAAGTGAACCGTGATAACAGCTCTACTAAATGCGATAATCATTCCCATAAGTATTAGGGGATATCTAAACTTTGGAAAAAGCAGAGCAAAAGCTGTATATACACCAAGGGCTGTTGAAGAGTGACCTGATGGAAAAGAGTTCACAGCATAACCAAAATCAAACCAACTAAATCCATAAAGATCTTCTTTAATCATTAAAGGTCTATATCTTGCAACAATTACTTTGATTAGATTTACAACAATTCCAGAAGCTAAAACAGACCAGAAAATCAACAATGAAGCATTGGCTACATAGTCATTTTTCTTTTTATAAATAAAATAAAGAGCCAAAGCAGGAACAACGTAATAGACACCCTCTCCAGCAATTGTAATCCACTCAAAAACATCTTCATAGAACTTTGAAAGATTAGCGTAAAAATAATGGACGATTTTGATGTCGTAGAAATTGTAAGAGATTAAAGCGGCTATGACTACAAATCCATAGATTGTAAAGAGCTTTCTATTTACGTAAGGTGATTCTTGTGCCAACTGGTAGGCTGAGTTAAAAAATTGTTTCATTATTAATTAGACTTTGATTGAATTAATCGTGATTTTATCAAAAAAAGCTTTCATAGGATTAAGTAACACAATGATAATGTACATCTGTTTTAAATCAACATAGAGAGAAAAATTTGAAAACAGCTTTAGTAACAGGTGCCAGTTCTGGGATTGGTTTTGAGATCTGTAAAAAACTTTTAGGATTAGACTACAAAGTTTATGGAGTTTCAAGAAACAAGCCAGATTTAGATCTTGAGTTTTTTCAAGTTGATGTAACAAAAACAAAAGAGCTTGAAGATCTGAAAAAGAATATCAAAGAACCCCTAGATCTATTAATCAATTGTGCTGGAGTAGGACACTTTGGTCAGCATGAAGATCTAAAACCTAAAGATCTAGAAAAGATGATTTCAACAAATTTAACAGCACCAATTATCACAACAAATATATTTCTAAAAGATCTGAAAAAACAAAAAGGAACAGTTATAAACATCACCTCTATTACAGGAAAAGAGAATGCAAAGTTTGGAGCAGCTTATGGAGCTACAAAAGCGGGGCTAGAGAGCTTTGGGAAATCTTTATTTGATGAGGTTCGAAAAAGTGGAGTTAGAGTTGTCAATATCGCTCCAGATATTACAGATACAAGGTTTTTTGATGAATTGATGTTTAGACCAGAAGATAGTCCAGAAGCTAAGATAGAACCACAAAGTGTTGCCAATGGAGTGGAGTTTATTTTAAATCAGCCAGAGGGGACTGTCATTACAGAGCTAACAATTAGACCGCAAAAGATCTTGATTAACAAAAAGCCTAAATTATGATACTTTGGCTATAATGGCAATTAAACTTTAAAAAATAAACAATAATTCTTCTTGCCAAGGGCAAAGCTTCAGTGAGAGGAATTTTACTTGATGCTCTGCTCAAGTAAAAGGAGATATAAATAATGAAACTAAAAATGTACATCCTTTTTTCAATACTTTTAATGGTAATTGTAGGTGGTTATATACACTTCAACGTACCAAAAACTTTTTCTATGATGGTTAATGGGGCAAATTTAGAGTTTCCTATTGCAGTTTGGATGATTCTTCCAATGTTTGTTATGTTTTTAGCTTCTTTTCTTCATATGTCGTTTTATTGGTTCATTAACTATTTAAAAAGAAGAGGACTGGAGAAAGATATTTCCAATGTAAAAACAGTTGTTATGGATTCACTAAAAGGTGAGCCAAGTATGACAACTTTAAACCATCCAGAATTAGCACCAATTGGTAAAATTCTTAAAAAATCCCAATTAGTGCCTATGGAAGCAAATATTAAAACAGAAGATGTTGATATTGACAAACTACTGTTTCAAGTTGATAAACTAAATTCTGGGGAAGAAGCAGATCTTTCATCTTTTAAAATTCCAAACTCTAGCCCATTAATGATTAGAAATGCTTCGATGAAACTTGCCAAAGATCCTAAGTTTGCAGAAGAAGCATTAAAGAAATTTCCAAATGAGAAAGTTATTACAGATAGTGCAATTGAAAAACTTACCTCTTTTGGTGATAAAAGAAAAATAGAAAAACATAAAAACAAGCTAAATAAAAAAGCTGTAATCAATATTCTTGGAAGATATAAATCAGAAGATGGTAATGGATTAAACCTTTCTGTAGGTGAACTAGAAAGCTACATTAAAACTGTTGGTTTTAAAGAAAAAGATTATATTGAAGCTTTACAAGAGCTAAAAACTCATATTAATCCAGATAAGCTTTTGGAAATTGCTTATGAATTAAAAAGAGACTTTTCAGAAGCTCTTGATGGTTGGATCTATGTGAATTTAGAGTTGGAAAAGATGGATGAGGTAGAAGAGATCTTAGAAAACTCTGAGGAAGATGAGTATTTAGGTTTCAAAAAATATCTTGCAGTTAAAAAAGCAGGAATCCCTGCTACCGTAGAAGAATTTATTCTATAAAAAATTGATCGACTTCTCTCAAACTCAATATTGGTTAGCTCCACTTGCTGGGTGGACTGACCTTCCTTTTCGTGCCACAGTAAAAAAGTTCGGCGTAGATCTTACAGTTAGTGAGATGATAAGTTCCAACGCTTTAGTTTTCAATTCTAAAAAAACAAGACAGATGATAGAAAAAAGTCCAATGGAGACTCCATATTCTGTCCAACTAAATGGTTCAAATTCAGAGATTTTAAAACAAGCTGTGGAGATCTTAAATGAAGAAGAGGGGATAGACTGTATAGATCTAAACTCAGGATGTCCTGCTCCAAAGGTTGTTAAAACTGGCTGTGGAAGTTCACTTTTGGAAAACCTTTCTCTTCTTGAAGAGATGACAAGAACAATTAAAGACACTTCAAATAAAGAGTACACTTCTGTAAAAGTAAGATTAGGTTTTACAGAGAAATATGGTGTTGATATTGCCAAAGCTGTAGAAGCTGGAGGAGCTGATTTTTTAGTTGTTCATGGTCGTACAAGATCTGGTGGATACCACGCTGAAGTCGATTACGACGCTATTAAAGAGATGAAAGAAGCTGTTAAAATTCCTGTTATAGCCAATGGAGATATTACCTCTTATGAGAAAGCAAAAGAGGTTTTAGAATATACAGGAACAGATGGTGTAATGATTGGTCGTGGAGCTATGGGGAAACCTTGGATTTTCGAACAGTTGAAAAAAGATCTTAAAGAGCCATCACAGGAATTAAAGCAAGCAATTATTCTTGAACATTTTGACAATATGGTTAAGTTTTATGGAGACCATGGTGCTGTGATTTTTAGAAAACATCTCCATAGATATTCTAAAGGATATAGATCTGCTTCTGGTTTTAGAGAGGAAGTTAATAGCCTTAAAGATATTGTCAAAATGAGGGAAATTATCAAAGATTTTTTCTCCTAAAAAAATTAACTTCTACTTATTTTACTTTCCATTATCATTGACTTTGTGAGATATAATCCTATTTTTGCTAAAATGGACAAATTTTTACAAAACAAATAGGACAAAATAAATGCCAAGACGTGACGACATTAAAACTATTTTACTTATCGGTTCAGGACCAATTGTTATTGGTCAAGCGTGTGAGTTTGATTAC
>JAOXRY010000214.1 GCA_025800305.1 Campylobacterales bacterium
TTAATATTTTTCATAGGAACCATGTTTAACTTAACTTTTAATCCTACTTTTAAAGCTTCATCAATGCCATCTAAAACTTCTTTAAGTCCATCTATTTTTGAGATTTTTTTAAATCTATTATTATCTAAAGTATCCAAAGAAACATTCACTCTTTTCAGTCCAGCTTCTTTTAATTTTTTTGAATCTCGTACTAAAAAATATCCGTTGGTAGTAAGGTTAATTTCAATATCTTTACTATAATCAAAGATCTTTTTTATAAGCAGGTCAACATCTTTTCTTATAAGAGGTTCTCCACCAGTTATACGGATTTTTCTAATGCCATTATCAATGGATACTTTAACCACTTGAAAAAGTTCATCAACAGATAAAAGATTCTCTTTAGGTTCCCAGTCAAGTGGTGTATTAGGCATACAGTAAGTACATCTAAAATTACACTTTTCTGTTACAGAAACCCTTAAATAGTCAACTTCTCTTTGATATTTATCAACTAACATCTAATACTTTCTTTAAATATAAAATCTATTATATTAAATTAAGGCCAATTTAAAAAGTAAAAAAAGAATTATTTACCTTTAATCTTCTCCACAGCTTTTTTAACACTATCTTGTCTCATAAAATGTTCACCAATTAAAAAAGAGTCAACACCTTGTTTATGAAGCTCTTGTAGCTGTTCATGTTCTGTAATTCCACTTTCAGCAACAATAATTTTACCATTTGGAATCATGGGAATTAATTTTGAACAAAGGTCCATATCCATTTCAAAAGTATCTAAATTTCTGTGGTTGATTCCAATAATATCAGCTCCTGCAAAAATTGACTTTTTAAGATCTTCTTTATCATGAATTTCAACCAATGGCTCTAGTCCTAGATGTCTTGCATCATTAATTAAAGTTTTTAGTTCATCTTTTGAAAGTGCTTTTGCTATTAAAAGAGCAAAATCAGCACCATATACCAATGCTTCAATTAGCTGATACCTATCAACAATAAAATCTTTTCTTAAAAGTGGTATATTTGTATGCCTTCTAATTGATGTTAGATAGTCTAAATCACCTTTAAAATAATGAGGCTCTGTTAAAATAGATATAGCGTTAGCTCCACCTGCTTCATACTCTGTCGCGATTGAAATAGGTTCAAAGTCCTCTCTAATGATTCCTTTTGAAGGACTAGCTTTTTTTACTTCTGAGATAATTTTATATGGATCATCTTTTTCTGTTTTTAATGCTTTTATAACATCTCTAGGCATAAAAGGATTCATTGATAAGCTTCTTCCTAAGAGATCTTCAGGAAGGTCTTTTTTTCTTTTTTCTAAATCATCTTTTGTTTTTTCTATAATTTCATCTAAAATATTTGCCATTAAGTTTCTAATCCACCTTACATTTCTTACTTTTTTTACAACTTCTTTTGATTTTTTTGAAGTGTTCTTTTACAGTTTTGTCACTACTTTTATCATAAACTAACTTCATTATATTGTATGCTTTTTGATAGTTCTTAAGTTTATACTCTCCCCATGCTTGTGAGTCTTTATAATAGACATTTTTTTTGTCTTGTTCTAAGGCTTCTTCTACAAGCTTTAAACCTTTTTTAACATCTATTTCATAATCAATTAAAATATACCCTAAATAATTTAGATAAAGAGGATTATTATTGCTTTTAATGACCTCTTCTAATTTTTCAACAGTTTTATTTAGTAGTTTTTTACTCTTATTCTTTGAATACTCAAATTCAAACATAGCATTTTGTGCCAAATATTTAACATCCATACTCTCTTCATAAAGATCCTTTGATACTTTAATAAGACCTTGATAGTCTTTTTTAATTTTATAGATCTCTAAAAGCATGGTATTATCAAGATTAGTCTCTTCTAAAAAGGAGGCTAACCCATCATAATTTTTTCTTAAGATATAGAGTTCGACAATCTTTTTTCCAATAAGATCATCATCAGTCTTTTTATAGATCCTTTTGTAAACCTCAATAATACTTTCTATATCACCTAGTTTAAGATAGTAATTTGCCAATTGACCACAAAGGTAAACATCACATTCATTAATTCTTATGTGAGTTTCAAGATATTTAATTCCTTCTTGTTTTTTACCTAATTTTTCAAAAAGAAGATAGGAGATTTTGTCAACTAAAGGGTTTGTTGGATTTATCTCGTATGCTTTTTTGTAATAATTAAGAGAACGTTGAAACTGTTTATCATTAAGGTAAAGATCTGCAACAAGCAAATAGTCTTTAAATATACTCTCTTTCTTGGATTCTTTTAGTAACTCTTCACCTAAAACAATAGCTTCTTTTATTTTTTGACTTTTGTATAGAGAAAAGATAAGATACCTTTTAACCCTTAGATCTTTCTTCTGTTTAAGAAATACTTTGGATTTTTGCTCTATATCTTTAAATCTTTTAAGAGCTGATAGAGATTCTAAAACACCGTGAAAGTAGTCACTTTTTTTTGTGGCATCATAGAGTTTTTGATAATAAGCTAAAGCTCCTTTATAATCTCTATTTTCCAATCTATCAACAGCAGTCATATAATTTAAATCTTCATCGATTTCAACAGGTTTAGGTTGTTCACAACCAAAGAAGAATAATCCAATAAAAACAAAAATCAAAAAACTATAGCGGGACATTCATCCTCCAAATATTTTCTATTATTTTTCACATTTTCCCAAAAAGGGAAAGTTCTACATTGAGTTGGTCTGACATCATAAATCGAACAATTTTGTTTTTCTAAATCAAAGAAAAAACAAACTCGCTCACTTTTCACTTGAATATCTTTAATTGAAAATTTACCACTAATACTCTTTAAACATCCTTTTTCCAATGCTTCTTCTGTCACATTTAAGAAATTTGCGATACTTTCTATCTCTTTTTCATCGACCCAAATATTTCCAGACTCTCCTTTACAACACTTTCCACCGCACTCTTCACACTTAGTTGGATTAAAAGAAAAATTAAACCCTTCTTTTATCATCATTAGGTCAAACTCTTTGTATTAGCTCTTAAAGAGATCTCTTTTACTCTTTTTTCATTGGAAAAAAGAAAAGGAGGTAAGATCTCACACTGCCCTACTTTTGTTTTTACTGCCCTTATTAAAACAATATTGGAACTTTTTCTTTCACTACCATGGACAAACATCATTGTTTTAATTTTAAATTTATACTGAATTAATTTATCCATTACCTCTTGAAGTCTTACAGCTTCATAACAAAAGATAAACTCTCCATCTGTTTTGATGAAAGAGTTTGTTTTTTTGATAAAAAGATCTAAAGAGAGATTGTCGTCATATCTTGCTATTTTTTTTGATTCATTGGTACTTGTAGAACTTTTGTGATTATAAAATGGAGGATTAGAAACAATAAAATCAAACTTTTCTGTACTTTGAAAGTCACTAAAGTTCTCATTACAAAACTCAACCTCTAAATTATTTACTCTAGAGTTTTCCAATGAGATCTCAAACATCTCTTTTTGTTTTTCAACACCAACTACTTCTATTTTGAAATCACGTTTAATTAGAAGTGAAAGAATTCCACATCCGCTACCAATGTCTAAAACTCTTCCCTTAGGAGAAAATAGCGATACGAAGTCATAAAGGACTATCGTATCACTATTATATTTGTAACCATTTAATGGCTGTTTTAACTCAAGCAAATACTTTTCTACTACTTGCTAAATTCTTTATCCATCTCTTTATCCAGCTCTTTCATAGCTTTTTTGCTTTGAAACTGTTGCCATAAAGCTTGTTCATTTCTAAGGCTAGTTTTAACACCTTTTTCTGCTGCACCTTTATCAACACCCATTAATAGGAATAAAGTACCATCAGTAGGATTTTGCCATGTTTCTAACGCTCTAGAGTTTCTAAGAGTTTGATTAGCAGATTGCTTTGAAACACTCTCTATATTTTTCTCATAAGTTTGGTTTGTACCAGCACCTGTAACTCTTTTCCAGTTTTTGAACATTGTCTTAACTTTTGTTTCAAGTCTTCTAGCAAGAGATGTTCTACCATTTGCTTCTGCCTCTTCCATTTGCATACCGTAATCATCTGCAATATTCTTTGGAGCAGTTCCAAGACCAACAATCATACCTGACTTATAAGGTTTACAAGTCCATTCAGGAGCTAATGTACCTTTTTGTTTACATCTAAAGTCTGGTTGTGGCTTTGCCTCTTCTTTTTTTGAACAACCAGTCATAACTAAACTTGCTGCAACAACACCAGCTAAAATAAGTGTTTTTTTCATAAAAAATATCCTTTTTATAATATATAAATCATATTATAGCGAAATTAAATTTCACTTAGAAAGGTCTTTACATCTTCAACATGACCTTTTACTCTTACCTTATCCCATCTTTGTTTTACAACACCTTCTGGATCAATTAAGTAAGTTGTTCTCACAACTCCCATATACTCTCTTCCATAGTTTTTCTTTAGTTGCCAAACACCGTAATCTTCTAACATTCCTTTATTTTCATCACTTAAAAGTGTAATTTTAAGATCTTGCTTTACAATAAAGTTTTGGTGTTTTTTTACAG
>JAOXRY010000246.1 GCA_025800305.1 Campylobacterales bacterium
TCCAGACAGAAATGGCTTCCCTTCAAGTCGAAAAACGAGGAAGATCTTCCTTGTTCGGTCTTAATTCAGATAAGCATTTGCTTGATTCAAAAGATTCGAGGCAGAAATCATCGTATTCCGAGTATGGATATAATTTACTGACTGAGATGCAAGCTTCATAGAGAAGTACAGACTCTTTGTTATAATTTCATTTGCTAAACAGTGATAAAATAGTTTCCGTTGACCATCACTTTTACAATCCTAGCTGAAATTGTTGTTGTGAAGTTTTCTGTTCTACTATTGGTTCCTGTTCCTGTAAAGGATGTTTCTGTGTTATACCCAAAACCAAGTCTTGTTAAATTATTAATATTATCAACTTGGGTTGCAACAGTTCCTGAACTTCCTCCATAGGTTGCTGTTCCTGGACTTAAAGTTGCTTCATTGGTTCTTTCTAGATTTTTACTACCTGTAGAACTTGAACTTGCTGTTTCAGCAATTTTTACTGTGACAATATCATTCACCCTCATAGCTTTTCGATCAGAGAACAGAGGATTATCTCCACTTCCATAAAGACTTCCTAAGTTTGTATCATCATCATCTTCTTTAGAAGGCATCTCTTGAACATATTTTGGTGGCTTAAAATCAATTTCTGGATCTAATTTAGAGGTACAACCTGCTAATATAATTAGTGTAATAGTTAAATAAATAATCTGTTTCAATACTTTACCTTGATATTTTTTAGCTAACTACCCAGCAAAAATGATTCCTATTTTTCATATTTTAAAAGTGTTTTTACAAAATCTGTCGAAGAGAAGAACATCAACTCAAAAATAGGATTTAAAACAGCCTTACTATCACTGCTTTCACTGATAAGCTTGAAACAAAATCCATCTCCAAACTCTTTAATAGGTAAGATCTCAAACTCCACAGGATAGAGAGCCTTTACCATATTAAGAACTTTTTTTTGTTTTTTGTGGCTATCATCTAAAAGAATATTCTCATCCTCTCTTAGATCTTTTGCTTCTTTTAGAAGAACATACTTATCTTGATGGATAACCTTGTTCCATTTCACTAGCCCTTCTGGATACTCTATCACACAGTTTTTATGTAAAATTGGATTTGGTTTTCTCACTCTTAAAGTGTCAAGAAGTTCATAAAAGTTTCTATTTCCACCAACAGATTCTACATATTTATTTAACTCATTGGATAGAGAAACTTTTTCCTCATGGGATAATTTTTTAAGATACATCAATAGCCTTATATTTAATTAAAAAAGGATAATATCCATATATATTTTAATCAAAGGTTTTATCGTGAGTTTAAAAGCACAAATCCAATCAGATATTAAAGACGCAATGAGAGCAAAAGAGGTTCTAAAAAGAGATACTCTAAGATCTTTGTCAGCTGAAATCAAACAGGTTGAGGTAGATGAAAGAATTGAAGTTAATGATGAGAGAACTATCGCTCTAATTCAAAAAATGATCAAAAAAAGAAACGACTCAATCACAGAGTATAAAAAAGGAAACAGAGAAGACCTCGCTGAAAAAGAGCAAGGGGAAATAGACATCCTTTCAGAATACATGCCAAAACAGTTAAGTGATGAAGAGCTAGAAGCAAAAGTAAAAGAGATTATCGAAAAAACTGGAGCAACAAGTGGGAAAGATATGGGTAAAATCATGGGAATGTCTGCTAAAGAGATTGGTGCTTTAGCTGATAACAAAAGAATTTCACAGATGGCTAAAAAACTTCTAGGATAAATGACTTATGTAGGAGTTTCACTCCTGCATTTTATGACTTTTTAATGAAAAAACCTTTACTATTTCATACAAAACTACTATTCGATAATTAAGTTAAAGGAACTCACATTAAATTTAGATTTTTTTACCACCTCTTTTTTGTTTCATTTTTTTTATTAGGGTGTGATACACTAACTTCTACAACTGCACAGACCGATACATCAACAGATTTTAGTAAAGAACAAAGAGATTTTTTATATAACCTGCTAACAACAGAATACTTTTGGGCTGATAGCATCTATGTAAGTGAGATAAGATCTTACGACTCAGCAGAAGAGATGATTAAAGATTCTAAATACTACAAAGATAAATGGAGTTTTGTACAAACAGAAGAGAGTTATAATGATGGAGTAAATCAAAAAACCTCTGGATTTGGTTGTTACTATAGTGGAAATATAATTAAGACTATGAGAATTGATTCCCCTTGTGATAAAGCTGGTCTACTTAGAGGTGACAAAGTAACTCACATCAATGGAGAAAGTGCTACAACAAAAATATACAACTCTGCACAAGATAATCTAGGAGTAGAGGTAACTTTTACAATCCAAAGAGACTACACAACAAAATACATTGCTATTACACCATCAGAATACACCTATAAACAATCAAAAAGACAGTTAATAACAACAGATGATGGAAA
>JAOXRY010000252.1 GCA_025800305.1 Campylobacterales bacterium
GGTAATAATTAGTAAAAAAGCTCCTACAAAAGAGATTGATATCATAGAGGCGAAGATCTTAAAACTGGCACCTGCAAAAAATGACATAAGAAGAAGTGTCGCACCAAGAACAACAACTTGTCCAAAGTCGTTTTGCATAACAGCAACTAAAAGAACTACAACTCCAAAAACGATAATGTATGGAAGAAGGATCTTAGCTTCTTTTAAAATATGAAACTTCTCTTCTGGAAGATAGAACTTTCTTGTAAAACTCCAACTTAAAAAGTAGATAAATCCTACTTTAAAAAACTCTACAGGAGAAAGTGATATAAGAGGAAGCTTGACCCATCTTCTTGCTCCGTTGATTGTTGGAACAATTGATTCTGGTAAAAATGGCATAGCAAACATAACAAGGAGAAAAAATCCAAAGAGAAAGAATCCTATTTTATGAAGCCACTGATCAGGATCTAGTTTGCTCATTCCCCATATAATTAAGATCCCTAAAATCCCTACAAAAAACTCTCTTATAAAAAAATGATAGTGGGATAGACTCTTAATATAGACAAAATATACTGGAAGTGAATAGGAAGCTATCATTCCAAAAAGTACCATTATTGATACAAAGAAAAAGAGATTTCTATCTGCCATTAGTCCTCAATAAATTCTGAAAATTTACAACTATTATCGGCTGAACAATTTATTTCTCCATCGTAATAATATATGGTATTTTTAAAGGACTTATCTGACTTTATAATATCCACAGCGTCATAGGCTCGTGAACCTGTTTTACAAATAAAAATAATAGTTTTATCTTTTGGGATTTTCTTGATGAAATTTTCTTTTTTCTGTTTTATTGGAACGTTTACAGATCTTTTTAAATGCCCACAGTTATATTCCTCTTTCGTTCTTACATCAATAATAATAGATCTTGAACTTATTTTATTAAAACCTTTTGTTCCTAGTTTAAAAGGATCATCTATTTCTTGTTCTGATGTTGTAGGAAGATTGTTTGTCCTCCAATAAGGATATCCTTCTTCAAATAGATATATTTTATTAAAACCGTCTTTGTCCATTTGCTGGGCTAAGTCTGCTGATTTACCACAATTAATTCCAGAACAAAAAATCACTATATCTTTATCCATGAAATTTACCAGTTTTCCTCTGTTTTGTATGTACTGGTTAGAAGGAATATTTATAGAGTTTTTAATTGTTCCTTTGTCATACAAGCCTTTTGATCTAGCGTCTATAAAAAGAACTTTTTTCTTGTATAGTTCTTTTGTCTCTTTTAGAGAAATGATTTTGTAATTTTCTATTTGGCTTGTTGGCTGAAATCCAGCTTCGCAGTTTTTATTTTCCAATAAAAATCCATTGGAAAATAAAACTGTAGGAATGAATATTAGAAAGAATTTTTTAGAAATCAAAGATATCGTCTAACTCCTCTTCTTCTGCTCCATTGTTGGAACTTGTTCCAAATTGTTTAATTGTTTCTGTATTACTTACAATAGTATCATCTAAGAAGTGTAGATCTTCTGTACCTGTAAAAAATAGTGAGTTTAGCCATAATTCTATATCATTTCCAAACCCTACAAATAGAGGTGCAACAGAAGATGAATTGGCAATATAGCTATCAATATGTTCACTCATAGAATCAGAAAGCCCATCTATTGCGTTAGCAATTACAAAGGTTTGAGGATACATTTTTAATTTTGATGATATTCTTGCTAAATCGTTGGAAATGTCAGAGATATCTTCTGGTTCTAAATTTCCTGAACCAAAAAGAAGAAGTTTACTTTTTAGATCTCCGATAATATCTTGCATATCTTCCAAGTCATCCTCATCTATAAAGTCATAGACGACAAGTTCTCTAGCTTCTTGTGGGATCTCGATTGTTGGTGGTGATACTTCTGCTTGTGCTGAAGAAGCCTCTGGCTCTTTTGTTGGTTCTTGAACTAGAGTAGGTTTTGTTTGTGTAGGAGCTGTATCTGTTTTGACTTCTTGTTCTATTTTATTGATATTTTTAGAAACTTTAAAAGAGAGCTTCTCTCCATCATCAATAAATTGAAGATCTGAAGAAAATTTTTCAAAATATTTTTTAGCTGCCTTAATAAATGTACTATTCCAAACTGTTAAGTAAACATGCTGGTCACTTTCTTCTGTAATAATATCAAAAGAACTGATTTTATTTACTTTAAATAGTACTTTTGTGACTGTTACAATAAGGTTAACTTGGTCGTTTAGTAAACTCTTATCAAATTCACCATAGCTGTAAAAATACTCCCAAAAATCTACCAGTGCCTCTGGGGAATCTATTTTAAAAACAACTCTAAAACTTTTAATTTTTTCTTTATCATCATATAGTGTAATAGAAGCAGCTTTTGCTGGAGTATAAGAGGAAGTTGATTTTTTTGTTTCAATTAATTCTAAATAGTTTTTAGTTCTAATATAAAGTTCTTGATTATCAAAAGGTTTTGTTAAAAAATCTCTTACACCAGCTTGGTTCATATTTTGTTTAGTTTTTTCATCATCAAGTGCGGTTATTCCAATAATAATTGTATCTTTAAGTGAAGCCTCTTTAACAATTTCAGTTGTTGCTTCTACACCGTCCATAATTGGCATCATCACATCCATGAAAATTAAGTCTGGAATATTTTCTTTTGCCAGTGCAACGGACTCTTCACCATTTTCTGCTTCAAAGTATTCAATATCCATTTCATCTTCTAGATCTGATAGAGCTAACTTTATTGCTCTTCTATTATTTTTTACATCATCTGCAATTAAAATTTTATACATTAATTATTTTCCTAGTTAACATTTTATTTTTCCGCTCACTCTAAAGTGGGCACCACCTAACTCTTGTGAATCTAAGATTTCTATTTTATAGTTAAAGGACTCACAAAGTTTTTTAATGAAAAATAGACCAACACCTGTTCCTTTTGATGTTCTTGTCATATCATCATCTTCTTCTTGTTCAAAAAGACCAAAAACAGCATCTTTATTTTTTATCCCTGGACCATTGTCTTCCACATCAATTATAAAACTCTCTTTATTAGAAGTTACTTTAACCTTGATAGTTTTTTCTCCGTATTTAATTCCGTTAGATATTAGGTTTGATAGGATTTGCTTAAGTCTTTGTTCATCACAATATAGCTTTGTTTTATTTGGGATATCATATGTGATATCTATTCCTTCTTTGAGTATCATAGCTGCAAATTGTTTGTCAATTGCCATAATGATATCTTCTAAAATAAAATCTTTCTTATTAAAAGATAGTTTATTCTCTTTTAATCTGGAAATTTCCAATATATTTGTAATGTTATAAAGCATATCATTTGCATTCTCTTTTACCTCGGTAAGTAGTTCTAAAATTTCATCTTTGCCTTTTATATCAGATCTAAATACTTTTTTATGGACGTATTGGGAGAAACTAATTATTGCGTTTAGTGGTGTTTTAAGTTCATGGGTGAAAACAACTAAAAATGACTCTTTGGTTTTTGCTACTTTTTCAAGGTTTTCTTTTTCTTTTTCTAATTTCTCTTTCTCTTTTTTTATGTATTGATCCGTAATTTCATCTCTAATCGAGATAAATTCTGATATCTCATTATCTTCATTTAAAATAGGGATTATCGTTGCATTAACGATGTAAAATCCACCATCTTTCTTTTTATTTTTGACAGTTCCTTTCCACACTTCTTTTTTAAGGATTGTTGTCCAAAGGTCTTTAAAAACTTCTGATGGCATATCTGGGTGTCTGATTATGTTATGGTTATTTCCCATTAATTCACTGGATTCATATCCGCTTACATTTAAGAAATTTTGATTTATGTATGTGATTCTTCCTTTTGAATCAGTTTTTGTGACAAGCATTGTTTTATCAATGATTTTTTTGTATTGCTCTAAAAGTTCATGTTCAGCTTTTGCTCTTTTTTTACCTTCATAGAGTTGGTTGAGTCTTTTGATATAAAACTCTAGTTTATCTTTTTTTATTGGTCTTGAGAGAAACTTATTTGCACCAATATCAATTGCTTCTATAAGATCTTCTTTATTTTCTGTTCCTGAGATTACAACTGTAGCCACATTAGGATCAAGTTGTTTAATACCGCGTAGCATATCTAATCCACTTAACTTTGGCATGTTAATATCTGTAATTACTAAAACAGGCTTATATTTTTTAAATGATTCTAAACCTTCTTCGCCATCAGATGCCATATAGACTTCACTAACCATTTTTTTTAGCATAAAGTAGAGGATTTTTCGTTGTGTATCTTCGTCTTCGACAATAAGTACAGTTATATTTTTATAAGGGACGTTATTCATTTATTCTTTCCATGAGATCTTTGGTAAACTCTATGTAGTCTTTTGCTCCTCTTTTTTCTTGTTTATCTAAAACAAGAGGCACTTGTCTTTCAAATTCTGTAGAAAGTTCAATATCGACTCTTATTGGTGAGAAAAACTTCTCTTTCCCAAAGCTCTCTTCTAGTTTTTTTAATATTTTTTTGTGCTCTTCAATGTGGGAGTTGTACATCACAGGAAGAATCCCTACAAAAGGAAGGCTTCCTCTAACCTCTATAGACATTTTATAAATAGCCCTAAAAACCTGCTCTACCCCAATAAAACCCAGTTGATGAGGTAAGGTTGGAATTATAACACAGTCACTTACTTCTAAAGCATTTTTCAAAAGGGTATCAAAGGTTGGTGGAGTATCTATAATACAGTAGTCAAAAAATTCGCTTAGTTGTTCATGAATATACGCTTTTTTTAGTTTTCCTTGAAGATCTCCTGTCTCGTATACATCAAAAAAAGCTGAAGCTGGAGCTAAAGTGAGATTATCTAGCATTGTTGGTAGAAAATATTCACAAAGTGTTTTGTCAAAAAAGATCTGGTGGGTTCCACCTTCATCTAATGGTCCGTGTCCTACACCAACTGAAGCATGTCCTTGTGTATCAAGATCTATAAGTAGTACTGAATTTTTCTTTGCCAATTGAGCTGAAAGATTAATAGAGGTGGTAGTTTTTCCAGTACCGCCTTTACGGTTACTTATAACTATGGTTTTCAATGTGCGATTTCTTTTTTTAAAGAGCTCATCATGAGCTCTTTAGTAGAGGGAAATTATTATTCACTTTCGCAGTATGTAAAGCTTTCCAATGCCATTTTATATGCACTATTTTGACCATTAAAAATAAAATTTACTTTCCCTAGAAGCTTATATGCTCCTAGTGGTTGGATAATGGCTGTATGCAAGTCTTCACACATTTCAAGATCTACAGTTATTTCTGTTTTATCTAAAGATTTTAGGTATTCAACCAGTTCAGGAACAACTTCTTCTGTTTCAATATCTTCAAATTTAATTGTTTTTTCATCTTTTAAAATTTCCATATTTACTCCTTTCCTGCTTCTACTAGAACTTCTTGACTAAGTTCTTTAGGAATATCACCTACTTCCAGTAACCCAATAGGATCAATAACCATAATAATTTGACCATTACCAAGGAGTGCAGTTCCTCCTAAGATAGGATGTTCCGCTAAAATTCCTGTTAGTGGCTTTTGAACAACATCTAACTGACCTAAAAGTTCATTTACTACTACTGCTACAGGATTGCCTTTAATATTTAGTACAACAATTGAAAGAGGTTTGGTTTCAATATCTGTTTTATCAAACATTCCTTCTTGGAAAATTAGAGGAATAATTTGTTCTCTAATGTATACAAAAGGCTTATTATGAAGATATGTGATTTCATTAAAGTCAATTTTCACTGTTTCGCTGACACTATCCATAGGGAATCCATAGTGGCTGCCATCCATCATTACATGAAGTAGTGTGGTTACAGCTAAAGATACAGGAACAGCCATTTCAATTGTTGTTCCCTCTCCTAGTTTAGTTTTAATTCTTACTGTGCCGCCAAAGCTCTCTACACTTTTTTTCACAACATCCATACCAACACCACGTCCAGAAAATTCACTAATTGTTTCTGCTGTTGATAATCCTGGAAGCATTACCAGTTCAGCTTTTTCATCATGGCTCATAGCCTCGATTTTTTCAATAGAAATAAGCCCTTTTTCAATTACTTTTCTAGCAATAGCTTCTCCATCAATACCTTTACCATCATCTACAATTTCAATGATTACTTTATCTGATTGAGGAAAGGCTCTCATTATTACAGTACCTTGTTCAGGTTTACCTTTAGTAATTCTATCTTCTGGCATTTCAACACCATGATCAAGAGAGTTTCTTACGATGTGAACTAGTGGATCTGCAAGCATTTCAATCATATTTTTATCCAGCTTTGTCTCTCCACCTTCTTGGACAAGTTTAACTTTTTTGCCAAGTTTTTTTGTCATATCTCTTACAAGTTTTGGATATCTATCAAAAACATATGTCATAGGAAGCATTCTCATTCCCATAACTAGATCTTGAAGTTGATTAGTTAGACGATTAATAAAAGAGTATTTCTCCATAATCGCCCTTTTTATAGAGTCTCCATCCATCTCTATAGCACTATCTGCAAGATAAGGAAGAGAGTTTTTAGCAACAAGAATCTCTCCAACTACACCCATTAGTTGGTCGATAGAC